>NZ_DIHV01000143.1:0-26369 GCF_002420325.1 Marinobacter sp. UBA5687 | reverse complement strand
CGCTACACCCTGGAGCTGGATCTGGAAGAGGCCGTTAAGGGCAAAACCGTCAAGATCAACATCCCTGGCCATAAAGAATGTGAAGCCTGTGACGGCAGTGGCGCTGAAAAAGGCTCTCGCCCGGAAAGCTGTGGCACCTGCCAGGGCATGGGCCAGGTCCGGATGCAGCAAGGCTTCTTCACCGTACAGCAAGCCTGTCCTACCTGTCGTGGCTCCGGCCAGATCATCAAGAACCCGTGTAAGAGCTGCCATGGCCAGGGTCGGGTGCGCCAGGAGAAAACCCTCTCGGTCAAGGTGCCGCCAGGTGTTGATACTGGCGACCGTATTCGCCTGTCCGGCGAAGGTGAGATGGGTGTAGACGGAGGGCCTCCTGGAGACCTTTATGTACAGGTCGCCGTTCGTGAGCATTCCATTTTCACCCGTGACGGTCGCAATCTTTACTGCGAAGTGCCCATCAGCATCGTCGACGCCACCCTCGGTGGCGAGCTGGAAGTACCAACGCTGGATGGTCGGGTAAAGCTCAAGATTCCGCCTGAGACCCAGACCGGCAAACTGTTCCGTCTGCGCAACAAAGGCGTCAGCCCGGTCCGCGGTGGCCCGGCCGGTGATTTGTTGTGCCGGGTGATTGTGGAAACGCCGGTGAACCTCACCAAACGCCAGAAAGAACTGCTGGAAGAATTCCAGCAAACCCTGGATGGTAACAACGGAACTCATCATGCCCCCAAGAAAACCTCATGGTTTGAGGGTGTGAAAAACTTCTTCGACGAAATGAAATTCTGAGGGTAGAGCAGATGAGGGTAGCGATCATCGGCGCCGCCGGGCGCATGGGTAAAGTGCTGATCGAAGCTGTCGACGGTACCGAAGGCCTTGAGCTCGGCGCTGCCATCGTCGAGCCGGGCAGCAGTCTGATTGGCGCCGACGCCGGTGAAATGACCGGCATCGGCAAAACCGGCGTAAAAATGGCCGCCAGCCTGGACGACGTCAAAGACGACTTCGACGTACTGGTGGACTTCACCTTCCCGGACCTGACCCTGGAAAACGCGAAGTTTTGCAGCGCTAACGGCAAAATGCTCGTGATCGGTACCACCGGCATGACCGACGCCGAAAAAGAGCAACTGGCCCTGGCCGCCGAAAACACTCCGGTCGTTTTTGCGCCCAACATGAGCGTGGGCGTCAATGTCGTCCTCAACCTGCTGCGCACCGCCGCCGCAACCTTGGGTGATGACTACGACGTGGAAATCATCGAAGCCCACCACCGCCACAAAAAAGACGCCCCCTCGGGCACAGCCCTGCGTATGGGTGAAGTGGTGGCTGATGCTCTCGGTCGCGACCTGAAAGAATGTGCGGTCTATGGCCGCGAAGGCTTCACCGGCGAACGCACCCGCAAGGAAATCGGCTTCGAGACCATCCGCGCCGGCGATGTGGTGGGTGACCACACCGTTCTGTTCGCCACCGAGGGCGAGCGCATTGAGATTACCCACAAGGCGAGCAGCCGGATGACGTTTGCTAAAGGCGCCATGCGTGCGGCGTTGTGGCTGAAGGGTAAGGCGGCAGGTCTTTACGACATGCAGGATGTTCTGAACCTGAAAAGTTGAGGTTGAGCTACATACTCAGAGGCTGCGGGAGCAGGGCACCTTCCCGAAAATTTCGAAGGCCATGGATGGCCGGAGAGAAGCGCACATGGAAGTGCTTGTAGCGGTTTTCGGGAAGGTGCCCTGCTTCCGTGGCCGGAGTTTGCGTCAGGCCGAGAGCAATTCGGCGTGGACAAAAAACGCCAAAATCGCTTACAATAAGGCGATTTGACTGCACCAAGCGTACCTTTGAAAAGTTTATAAAAGCGGGACCGGGTTTTTACCTTGTCTCGCTTTTTTGCAACCTGAGATTATGCGCTTGCGTTCCTGTTCGTGACGAACTTACGCCACTCGATGAGGATACAAGCCTTGAGCACACCAGCAATCCTTGCACTCGCAGACGGAAGCCTCTTCTACGGCACCGCCATCGGCGCAGACGGAGAAACCAGCGGCGAGGTAGTTTTCAACACTGCCATGACCGGCTACCAGGAAATCCTGACCGATCCGTCCTACTCCCGCCAGATCGTTACCCTGACGTATCCGCACATTGGCAACACCGGTGTAAACGAAGAAGACGTAGAATCCGACCGCATCCAGGCCGCTGGCCTGATCATCCGGGATCTGCCCCTGCTCGCCAGCAGCTGGCGAAACAAGGGTAGCCTTGATGACTACCTGCGAAGCAACAACATTGTTGGCATTGCGGACATCGACACCCGCCGACTGACCCGCATCCTCCGGGACAAGGGCTCCCAGCATGGGGCCATCGTCGCTGGTGAAAACGCCACTGCCGAACGCGCACTGGAACTGGCTAACGCCTTTCCCGGCCTCAAAGGCATGGACCTGGCCAAAGAAGTCACCTGCAGCGAAGCCTACCAGTGGAACCAGGCCGAGTGGGATCTGGTAAACGGCTACAGTGACCGCTCCGAAGACAGGTTCAAGGTGGTGGCCTGGGATTACGGCGTAAAATACAACATTCTGCGGATGCTCGCGGCCCGCGGTTGCGAGATCACCGTCGTGCCTGCGCAAACCCCGGCCTCTGATGTACTGGCGATGAACCCCGATGGCATCTTCCTGTCCAACGGCCCGGGCGACCCCGAGCCCTGCGACTATGCTATCAAGGCCATTCAGGAAGTGCTGGAAACCGAGATTCCGGTATTCGGCATCTGCCTGGGCCACCAGCTACTGGCCCTGGCCAGTGGTGCAAAAACCATGAAAATGGGCCACGGCCACCACGGTGCCAACCATCCGGTGCAGGACATTGCCAAAGGCACTGTGATGATTACCAGTCAGAACCACGGCTTTGCTGTGGATGAAACAACCCTGCCCGCCAACGTGGAAGCGACTCACAAATCGCTGTTTGACGGCACTCTGCAGGGCATTCGCCGCACCGATAAGCCGGCCTACAGCTTCCAGGGTCACCCGGAAGCCAGCCCGGGGCCCCATGATGTGGCTCCGCTGTTTGACGAGTTTATCCAGCTGATGGAAGCGCGATCTGCCTGAGGGCAAGGCCATCAACGATAGCTCACCGGCGCTGAATACCGCGCTGCAAGAATTCAAAAGTTGCTGACAGGTTTACCAAGACATGCCAAAACGTACCGACATTAAAAGCATCCTGATCCTGGGCGCCGGCCCCATCGTGATCGGGCAGGCGTGCGAATTCGACTACTCCGGAGCCCAGGCCTGTAAGGCGCTGCGCGAAGAGGGCTACCGGGTGATCCTGGTGAACTCCAACCCGGCCACCATCATGACCGACCCGGCCATGGCCGATGCCACCTACATCGAGCCGATCACCTGGAAGACGGTCGAAAAGATCATCGAAAAGGAAAAGCCGGACGCCCTGCTGCCCACCATGGGTGGTCAGACTGCACTGAACTGTGCGCTGGACCTGGAAAAGCACGGCGTGTTGGAGAAGCATAGCGTTGAAATGATCGGCGCTAACGCTGACACCATCGACAAGGCCGAAGACCGCGACCGCTTCGACAAGGCCATGAAGAAAATCGGTCTGGAGTGCCCGCGCGCGGCCATCGCCCATTCCATGGACGAAGCCTGGAAGATCTCCGAAGACATCGGTTTCCCGTGCATCATCCGTCCATCGTTCACCATGGGTGGTTCCGGCGGTGGTATCGCCTACAACAAGGACGAGTTCGAGGAAATCTGTACTCGTGGCCTGGACCTGTCGCCGACCAACGAACTGCTGATCGACGAATCCCTGATCGGCTGGAAAGAGTACGAGATGGAAGTTGTTCGCGACAAGAACGACAACTGCATCATCGTCTGTGCCATCGAGAACTTCGACGCCATGGGCGTGCACACCGGTGATTCCATTACGGTGGCCCCGGCCCAGACCCTCACCGACAAGGAATACCAGATCATGCGGAACGCCTCCCTGGCGGTCCTGCGGGAAATCGGTGTGGAAACCGGCGGCTCCAACGTCCAGTTCGGCATCAATCCGGACACCGGCCGCATGGTCGTTATCGAGATGAACCCCCGGGTGTCCCGTTCCTCAGCGCTGGCGTCCAAGGCCACTGGCTTCCCGATCGCCAAGGTGGCGGCCAAGCTGGCCGTGGGTTACACCCTTGATGAACTGCAGAACGAAATCACCGGCGGCGTCACCCCGGCCTCGTTCGAGCCGTCCATTGATTACGTGGTTACCAAGATTCCCCGGTTTACCTTCGAAAAATTCCCCCAGGCCGACGCCCGCCTGACCACCCAGATGAAGTCTGTGGGTGAGGTTATGGCCATTGGTCGGACCTTCCAGGAGTCGGTGCAAAAGGCATTGCGTGGCCTGGAAGTGGGTTCCGAAGGCTTCGATGAAAAGCTGGAAGATCTGGACTCCGAAAACAGCCGCGAAACCCTGACCCGGGAGTTGAACGTGCCTGGTGCCGAGCGAATCTGGTACATTGGCGATGCCTTCCGCGCCGGCATGACCGTGGACGAAGTGTTCCGCCATACCAAGGTAGACCCCTGGTACCTGGTGCAGATCGAGGACATCGTGCGCGAAGAACAGGCCCTCAAGTCGGCCGGTAAGGCCGATATCGACAAGGCCACCCTGTTCCGCCTCAAGCGCAAGGGCTTCTCCGATGCCCGCCTGGCCAAGCTGCTGGGCATTTCCGAAGTCAGCCTGCGCAAGCTACGCCATGATCTTGGCATCCGCCCGGTGTACAAGCGCGTGGATACCTGTGCGGCGGAATTTGCCTCCGATACCGCCTACATGTACTCCACCTATGAGGAAGAGTGCGAGGCAGAGCCGAGCGATCGCGAGAAGATTGTGGTCATCGGCGGTGGCCCCAACCGCATTGGTCAGGGCATCGAATTCGACTACTGCTGTGTGCACGCGGCCCTGGCCATGCGCGAGGATGGCTACGAGACCATCATGATCAACTGCAACCCGGAGACCGTGTCGACTGATTACGACACCTCCGACCGGTTGTATTTTGAGCCGATCACCCTGGAAGACGTGCTGGAAATCATCAACGTCGAGAAGCCCAAGGGCGTAATCGTCCAGTATGGCGGTCAGACTCCGCTGAAACTGGCCCGTGGCCTGGAAGCCGCCGGTGTGCCCATTATCGGCACCAGTCCGGACGCCATTGACCGCGCCGAAGACCGCGAGCGCTTCCAGCAGATGATCCAGCGCCTGGGTCTGAAGCAGCCGGAAAACGCCACTGTGCGCAGCCACGAGGAAGGCATCGTGGCTGCCCGCGAGATTGGCTACCCGCTGGTGGTGCGCCCGTCGTACGTGCTGGGTGGCCGGGCCATGGAGATCGTCTATGACGAAACCGAACTGGTGCGCTACATGCGTAACGCGGTGCTGGTCTCCAATGACAGCCCGGTTCTGCTTGATCACTTCCTGAATGCTGCCATCGAGGTCGATATTGATGCGATCAGTGACGGCACTGATGTTGTGATCGGCGGTATCATGCAGCACATTGAGCAGGCTGGTGTTCACTCTGGTGATTCCGCCTGCTCCCTGCCGCCCTACAGCCTGAGCAAGCAGGTGCAGGACGAGATGCGCGAGGCCGTGAAAAAAATGGCCATCGAGCTGGATGTTATCGGCCTGATGAACGTGCAGCTGGCCTATCAGGATGGTGAGATCTACGTGATCGAAGTGAACCCGCGTGCCTCACGGACCGTGCCGTTTGTGTCCAAGGCTATCGGGGTGTCTCTGGCCGCGGTTGCGGCCCGGGTGATGTCCGGCAAGAGCCTGAAAGAACTGAACTTTACTCAGGAAATCGTGCCGGCCTACTACGCCGTTAAAGAGTCCGTGTTCCCGTTCAACAAATTCCCGGCCGTGGACCCGATCCTCGGGCCGGAAATGAAATCCACCGGTGAGGTGATGGGGTTGGGCGACAGCTTTGATGAAGCCTTTGCCAAGGCCGCTCTGGCCGTGGGTGAACGGTTGCCGGCCCAGGGCGTGGCCTTCATGTCGGTGCGCGATGTGGACAAGCCGGGTGCGGCCAGTGTTGCCCGCGACCTGGTGGATGCTGGCTTCAGGATTATTGCCACCACTGGCACCGCCAAGGCGCTGGAAGCCGAAGGTATCGCCGTTGAGCGGGTGAACAAGGTTCGCGAGGGTCGCCCGCACATTGTCGATGCCATCAAGAATGGTCAGGTTCAGCTGATTATCAATACTACGGAAGGTCGCAAGGCGATTTCTGATTCGGCGCAGATTCGCCAGTCTGCCTTGCAGACCAAAGTAACCTACACAACCACACTGGCAGGTGGCGAAGCCTTCTGCCGGGCCATCAAGTTTGGCCCGGAGCGCACCGTTCGTCGCCTCCAGGAACTACACGCAGGAAAGTAAGGCTATGGCTGACAGAGTACCGATGACCAAGACGGGCGAAGACCGTCTGCGTGAGGAGCTGAAAAAGCTGAAGTCCGAAGATCGGCCGCGGGTGATCGCGGCCATTGCCGATGCCCGTGAGCACGGCGATCTGAAGGAAAATGCTGAGTATCATGCGGCCCGGGAGCAGCAGAGCTTTATCGAAGGTCGCATTCAGGAAATCGAAGGCAAGCTGTCCGTGGCGCAGGTGATTGATGTGACCACCATGGAGAATACCGGCAAGGTGATCTTCGGCACCACTGTGCATCTGGTCAACATGGAAACCGACGAAGAGGTTACTTACCAGATCGTGGGTGAAGATGAGGCCGACATCAAGGCAGGCAAGCTGTCGGTGTCCTCGCCGATCGCCCGCGCGCTGATTGGTAAGAACGAAGGGGATGTGGTGGCTATCCGTATCCCCTCCGGTACCGTGGAGTACGAGATTTCCGAAGTGGAATATATCTGACTCGGTTGTGCTGATCGGGCGTAAAGAAAAAGCCGGCTCTGGGGAACCAGGCCGGCTTTTTCGCGTCTCAGCTTACGCTTATTTGTTGCGCAGCAGATTCGACAGCTTGGGGTTCGGTTTCTTCGCACGACGCAGAATGACGGCGATTTTACCGATCGTCTGGACCAGTTCGGCGCCGGAGCTTTCGCACAGAGCCTGAATGGCTTCCTGGCGGACTTCGCGATCCTGGCTGGCGACTTTGATCTTGATCAGCTCATGGTCGTTCAGGGCACGGTCCAGTTCGTCCTGCAGCCCTTCAGACAGGCCTTTGTCGCCAACGATGATGACGGGCTTCAGGTTGTGGGCAATAGCCCGGTATTCCCGGCGCTGTTCCGGTGACAGACTCATGATGTAATCTCTTAATAGGTGCAATTAACAAAAGGTCAGCGGTGATTCCGCTGGCAACCACGTATAATTCAGCGATTGTAACAGATAGCGACTCATGACAAATGGCCGTATTCACTTACAGAGGGTGTTGTAATTCCGGTCATGGCGTCCCATATAGGTAGTATCGCGATCGGTTCCGGATGGGCCGTTTCTGGTTTACCGGCGTACAATTGGTGTAAGGTGTCGGAAAAGGGTTGGCGGCCTTCAGGCGCTGATCCTGCAATTCACAGGTGATGATCCTTGAACGATATGGCAAAAAATCTGGTTCTCTGGCTAATCATAGCCGCCGTGCTGCTGATGGTGTTTCAGAATTTCTCTCCCACCACCACCGGCCAACAAGTTAACTATTCCCAGTTTGTCGAGATGGTCCAGCAGGGCCAGGTACGGCAGGTGACCATTGACGGTCTGCAGGTGCAGGGTGTCCGCAACGACGGCTCCCAGTTCCAGAGCATCCGGCCGCAGGTGTCTGACAACAAGCTGATGGATGACCTGCTCGCCAACAACGTCGAAGTGATCGGCAAGGAGCCCGAGCGCCAGAGCCTGTGGACGCAGCTGCTGGTAGCCGCGTTCCCGATTCTGATCATCATTGCATTGTTCGTGTTCTTCATGCGCCAGATGCAGGGCGGCGGTGGCGGCAAAGGCCCCATGTCGTTCGGCAAGAGCAAGGCGCGCCTGATGAGTGAAGACCAGATCAAAACCACGTTTTCCGATGTCGCGGGTGTCGACGAAGCCAAGGAAGACGTGAAAGAGCTGGTGGATTTCCTCCGGGATCCGAGCAAGTTCCAGCGCCTTGGTGGTCGCATCCCGAAGGGCGTATTGATGGTGGGCCCTCCCGGTACCGGTAAAACCCTGCTTGCCAAGGCCATCGCGGGCGAGGCCAAGGTGCCGTTCTTCTCTATCTCCGGCTCCGACTTTGTGGAAATGTTTGTGGGCGTGGGTGCCTCCCGTGTTCGCGACATGTTCGAGCAGGCGAAAAAACAAAGCCCGTGCATTATCTTCATTGATGAGATCGATGCGGTTGGCCGTCACCGTGGTGCTGGTATGGGCGGTGGTCACGACGAGCGTGAGCAGACCCTCAACCAGTTGCTGGTGGAAATGGACGGCTTCGAAGGCAATGAAGGCGTTATCGTCATTGCCGCCACCAACCGTCCGGACGTGCTGGACCCGGCGTTGTTGCGCCCTGGCCGGTTCGATCGCCAGGTGGTGGTGAGCCTGCCGGACATCATTGGCCGTGAGCAGATTTTGAAAGTGCATATGAAAAAAGTGCCGCTGGCTGATGGCATTGATCCTGCCGTCATCGCGCGGGGTACGCCAGGCTTCTCCGGTGCCGATCTTGCCAACCTGGTTAACGAAGCGGCTCTGTTTGCGGCCCGTCGTAACCAGCGCCTGGTCTCCATGGAAGAGCTGGAGCTGGCCAAGGACAAGATCATGATGGGCGCCGAGCGCAAGTCCATGGTGATGAGTGAGAAGGAAAAGCGGAACACGGCTTACCATGAGTCCGGCCATGCCATTGTTGGCCGCCTGATGCCTGAGCATGATCCGGTCTACAAAGTGAGTATTATTCCTCGTGGCCGCGCCCTGGGTGTGACCATGTTCCTCCCGGAAGAGGACAAGTACAGCCATTCCAAACGCTATCTGATCAGCTCGATCTGTAGCCTGTTTGGTGGCCGTATCGCGGAAGAGCTGACCCTGGGCTTCGATGGTGTCACCACTGGTGCGTCCAACGACATCGAGCGGGCCACGAGCCTGGCCCGGAACATGGTGACCCGCTGGGGGCTGTCCGAGAAGCTTGGCCCTTTGCAGTACGACACCGATAGCGAGGAACCCTTCCTCGGCCGTTCCGCGGGGCAGGCACATACGGTGTACTCGCCGGAGACCGCCCAGCGGATTGACGAGGAAGTTCGCAACATCATTGATGAGTGCTACGAAAAGGCCAAGCAGATCCTGATTGATAACCGGGACAAGCTGGACATGATGGCCGAAGCACTTATGAAGTATGAAACCATCGATCGTTACCAGATTGACGACATCATGGCTGGCAAGGAACCTCGGCCGCCCAAGAACTGGGGTGACAGTGGTCCTGCCGGAGGCGTCAAGGCTGAAGAGCCTGAGCAGGCGCCGGAGCCTAGAAGCTCCGACGACGGCCGGCAACCCGGTGTAGGGCGTCCGGCCGGCGAGCACTGACTCGCCGTCAAAGCCTGAGTAACTGAATGCGCCGCCCGGGCTCCCGGGCGGCGTTTGTTTTTGTCTCTCCGAAAACTCTGCCTGTGGAAGTCGCGTTATGAAAATGAACTTTGCCGGTCGCGAACTGGATCTGTCTCGGTGCCACGTGATGGGTATTCTGAATGTCACCCCCGATTCGTTTTCCGATGGCGGACGCTTTAATTCCAGGGAATCGGCGCTTGTGCGGGCCAGGCAGATGGTCAATGACGGCGCTTCTTTTATTGATGTTGGAGGTGAGTCGACTCGCCCCGGCGCAAACGAAGTCTCGACCCAGGAAGAGCTGGACCGCGTATGCCCGGTGGTCGAAGCCATTGCCAAAGAGTTGGATACCGTGATTTCGGTGGATACCAGCAATCCTGTGGTGATGGCTGAAACCGCTCGGCTGGGTGCCGGCCTGATCAACGATGTCCGCGCCCTGCAGCGCGAAGGCGCGCCCGAAGTGGCCGCAAAGGCCGGCATTCCGGTGTGCATCATGCATATTCAGGGTGAGCCGGATAGCATGCAGGACGATCCCCGATACCGGAATGTGCGTCGGGAAGTCAGCTCTTTTCTGACGGAGCGTATGCGGGTGGCTGAGCAGGCCGGTGTTCGTGCCGATAACATTATTCTTGATCCCGGCTTTGGCTTCGGCAAGAGCGTGGAGCATAACTATCAGCTGCTCGCCAGCCTTGAGCAGTTGCATATTCTCGGGCATCCATTGCTTGTCGGGGTCTCGCGAAAATCCATGCTGGGTGCGGTCACGGGTCGCGATGTGAATGAAAGGTTGCCGGCCAGCCTCGCTGCCGCGACAATATCGGCCATGAAAGGGGCGAGCATCCTCAGGGTGCACGACGTTAGGGAAACTGTGGACGCCGTCAGGATCGTAACGGCAGTGAAGGAGGCAATCTGATGACCCAGCGCAAATACTTTGGTACCGATGGCATTCGTGGCCGGGTCGGAGACAGTCCGATTACGCCGGAGTTCATGCTGCATCTGGGGTGGGCTGCGGGGCAGGCATTCAAGCGTGCGGGCCAGCGCAACAGCGTACTGATCGGCAAGGATACCCGTTTGTCTGGCTATATGTTCGAATCGGCGCTGGAGGCTGGTCTGGCCGCGGCGGGTGTTGATGTGAAGTTGCTGGGGCCGATGCCGACACCGGCGATTGCCTACCTCACGCGAACTTTCCGGGCATCTGCCGGAATTGTCATCAGTGCCTCCCACAACCCTCATCATGATAACGGCATCAAATTCTTTTCTTCTGCCGGTACCAAACTGGACGACGCCCTGGAAGCCGAGATTGAGCGCTGGCTGGACCAGCCTATCGAAGTGTGTGAGCCGGAAGAACTGGGCAAGGCGAGCCGGGTAGACGATGCGCCCGGTCGCTATGTGGAGTTCTGCAAAAGTACTGTGCCAAACGAGTTTACTCTCGACGGCATGCACCTGGTGCTTGACTGTGCTCACGGTGCTACCTACCACGTGGCGCCCAAAGTGTTCCGTGAGCTGGGGGCGAAAGTGACGGTGATTGGCGCCGAGCCAGATGGCTTGAACATCAACCTGAATGTTGGCTCTACCCATCTGGGCGCGCTGAAACAGGCGGTTGCCGAGAAAAAGGCTGATCTTGGTATTGCCTTCGACGGTGACGGCGACCGGGTGTTGATGGTGGATCGTGATGGTTCCGAAGTGGATGGCGACGAACTGTTGTATATCCTGGCTTCCCAGCGCCAGGCAGAAGGACGGCTGAACGGTGGTGTGGTTGGTACGTTAATGACCAACCTGGGTGTTGAGTTGGCTCTGCGCGAAATCGGCGTCGAGTTCGAGCGGGCCAAGGTTGGCGATCGTTATGTGATGGAGCGCCTGTTGGCCAATAACTGGCTGATTGGAGGCGAGGGTTCCGGGCATATGGTGATCCGGGATTGCACCACCACGGGTGACGGTATTGTCTCTGCGTTGCAGGTACTGCTGGCAGTGCGGAAGTCCGGCAAGACTATGGGAGAACTGCGGGCAGGTATGAGCAAGCTGCCGCAGAAAATGATCAACGTACGCGTTGCCGAACGGTTTGATCCGTTGGGTAGGGCGGATATTGTTGAGGCCATGGCGCGGGCAGAGGCTTCGCTGGGTGATGCCGGGCGCATTCTGCTGCGGGCATCCGGCACCGAGCCGCTGATCAGAGTGATGGCCGAGGGCCAGAGCGCGGACGATATTACCCGGGTAGTGGAAGAGCTTGCCCTGGTGGTGGAGCGCTCAACACCCTGATTTCGAAGGGTGGTTGTGTACCGCGGGTGACTGCTGTATAGTTCCGCCTCCCTTTTGCTCGGGACTGTCGAGGACAGAGATGCGTCGCAGAATTGTTGCCGGAAACTGGAAAATGAACGGGTCGAAAGATCTGGTGAAACAGCTGGTTGGCGCAGTTTGCGAGCAGTCCGGTAATGTTGGCAAAGATGTGGAGGTGGTTATTATCCCTCCTGCGATCTATCTGGGCCAGGTTGCTGAGCAGGGAGGTGGGCGGATCACTACCGGTGCACAGAACGTGTCCCAGTGGCAATCTGGCGCATACACCGGAGAAATCTCCGCCGAAATGGCCCGCGATATGGGGTGTGGTTATGTGCTGGTGGGGCATTCCGAGCGCCGGCAGTTGTTTGGTGAGACGGATTCTGTGGCAGCCGCCAAGGTTGAGCAGGTTCTGTTGAGTGGCTTGGTTGCGGTGCTGTGTGTAGGTGAAACGCTCGCGGAGCGGGAAGCCGGTCAAGCCGAAGCGGTGGTTGCCGAGCAGGTTCGCAACGGGCTGGCAGTTGTAGCTGGCGACCAGTGGTCCAGGGTTGTTGTGGCGTATGAGCCGGTCTGGGCTATCGGAACCGGAAAAACCGCGACGGCAGACGATGCCCAGGCCATGCATTCGGAAATCCGCAAGGTGCTGGATGGTATGAATGCACCGGCTAAAGAGATTTCGGTACTTTACGGCGGCAGTGTAAAAGCGGATAATGCTGCCGCTTTGTTTGCAGAGCCGGATATTGATGGCGGTCTCATCGGTGGTGCATCGTTGAAGGCCGAAGAATTTATCAGCATTTGCCGGTCTTTCCCGGCAGGTGTCTAAGCCGACACGTTTACGAGAGTCTGTATGGATTGGTTGGAAACACTGGTAGTTGTTGTTCACGTCGTGATCGCCGTGTCGCTGGTGGGCCTGGTTCTGATCCAGCAGGGCAAGGGTGCAGACGCCGGAGCGGCTTTCGGTGGTGGTGCGTCCCAGACCGTGTTTGGTAGTCAGGGCAGCGGAAGCTTCCTGACGCGGATGACCACTTTTATGGCGGTTATCTTTTTTGTGACAAGTTTTTCGCTGGCAATTTTTGCCAAGCAGCGCGCCGAAGTGGCTGGCGAGGCAGGTATTCCGGTTGTTCAGGAATCGTCTCAGGCAGGTGCGCAAGCTGGGCAGGCTCCCTCTGCTGATGAGCCTGCAGCTAACAGCGAATCCGAGGGTGGGGACGCGCTCCCCGAACTCGAGTAAAGAATGATGCCCGGGTGGTGAAACTGGTAGACACGCCATCTTGAGGGGGTGGTAGCGAAAGCTGTGCCGGTTCGAGTCCGGCCCCGGGCACCATATTAAAAGAAGACGGCTTGGCAAACCCAGGCCGTTTTTTTTGGTCAGTCCTTGACCAGTCCGCGTGGCGTCACTATACTCCCGCGGATATTGGAGCCTGCGAGCATCGAGGCTTCCAGGCAGGCCAGGTGTCTGTCGGCAGAGCGCTTGAAAGGGTTGGCGCTTTGCGAATTCTTGCAACAAAAGGCCCCATGTTTCAGGGGCTTTTTGATTAAGGGGCCTGGCGCAAAGGGCCCTGGTGCATAAAAGGGCTGATTAACAGCCCTTTTTTTGTTTTTGTACCCTGAAAATTCGGAAACGGAGGCGGCGACACTTGTCAGCCAAACTGAAACAACTGGAAGACATCCTGCGCCCGGTGGTCGAGGGTCTGGGTTATGAGTTCTGGGGAATTGAATTCCGCTCCCATGGACACCATTCCAAGCTTCGGGTGTTTATTGATGATGCCGAGAACGGCATCGCGATCGACGACTGCGAGAAAGTCAGTCGTCAGGTCAGCGGGGTAATGGATGTGGAAGACCCCATCCAGACAGAATATACGCTGGAAGTGTCTTCGCCCGGTATGGACCGGCCGCTGTTCCGGCTGGAGCAGTACGAGGCATTTATTGGTCATAAAGTGCAGATCAAGCTGCGTATGGCGTTTGAGGGCCGGCGCAAATTCCTGGGCCTGATCAAAGGGGTGGAGGGCGAAGACGTGGTAGTTGTAGTAGATGACCACGAATACCTGTTGCCCTTCGACAGTATCGAAAAAGCCAACATCGTGCCGGTTTTCGAGTGACACATTCGAATAAATCTATAGATGTATCGTTTATTTTGAGGGCAGGGCAATCCCATGAGTAAAGAGATCTTGCTGGTAGTGGAATCCGTCTCGAACGAGAAAGGTGTCGAGAAGGATGTGATTTTCGAGGCGATTGAACTCGCGCTCGCTACCGCTGCCAAGAAACGTTATGAAGACGAAGAGGCGGATATCCGGGTTGCCATTGATCGCCGCACCGGAGAATACGAAACCTTCCGACGCTGGCTGGTGGTCGACAATGATGCCGTTCCTGCGTTGGGCACTGAGCTGACCCTGCAGGAAGCGGAAGAGATCGACACCAATCTGAAGCCGGGTGATATGTACGAAGAGAAGGTGGAGTCTGTGGCGTTCGGGCGCATTGGTGCCCAGGCGGCCAAGCAGATCATCTTCCAGAAAGTGCGCGAAGCCGAGCGCATGAAGATTGTCGACAGCTACCGCGATCGTATCGGTGAGCTGGTGTCCGGTACCGTCAAGAAGGTGACCCGGGACAATGTGATTGTGGATCTGGGTGGCAACGCAGAAGCTCTGCTTCCCCGTGAGCACCTGATTCCCCGTGAAACCTTCCGGATGGGCGATCGCGTTCGTGCTCTGCTGCTGGAGATTCGCACCGATCATCGCGGACCACAGCTGATTCTGAGCCGTACCGATTCGCAAATGCTGATCGAGCTTTTCCGCATCGAGGTTCCCGAGATTGCCGAGGAGCTGATCGAGATTCGCGGTGCCGCTCGCGATCCGGGCTCCCGGGCCAAGATAGCGGTGAAGACCAACGACCGCCGTATTGACCCGGTTGGCGCTTGTGTGGGTATGCGGGGCTCCCGCGTACAGGCAGTGTCTAATGAGCTGGGCGGTGAGCGTGTGGATATCGTGCTTTACGACGATAACCCGGCTCAGTTGGTCATCAACGCGATGGCGCCTGCTGAGGTGGCCTCCATTGTCATGGATGAAGACCGTCACACCATGGATGTAGCCGTTGCCGAAGATAACCTGGCGCAGGCCATCGGCCGGAACGGCCAGAACGTTCGTCTGGCGACCGAGCTGACCGGTTGGACCCTGAACGTGATGACGGAAGAAGAAGCCGGTGAGCGCCAGGAGCAGGAATACAACCGCCTGCTTGAACACTTTACCGCTCATCTGGATGTTGATGAAGAATTTGCCGGTGTTCTTATCGAGGAAGGCTTTACCTCCATTGAAGAGGTGGCCTACGTACCGATGGAAGAAATGCTGGCGATTGAGGGCTTTGACGAGGAAACCGTCACTGAATTGCGCCGTCGTGCCAAAGACGTATTGCTGAACCAGGCGCTGGCCAGTGAAGAAGCCCTGGAGGGCGCTGAGCCCGAAGACGATCTTCTGAATATGGACGGCATGGACCGGGCGCTGGCATTCAAGCTTGCCGGCATGGGCGTGCGCACAATGGAAGATCTGGCGGAGCAGTCGATTGATGAGCTGCTCGAAATTGAAGGTATGGATGAAGAGCGTGCTGGTCAATTGATTATGACTGCGCGCGCACCCTGGTTTGAAGACCAGGCCTGATTCGGGAGAGGAGGACCAGTATGGCTGAAGTAACGGTAAAACAACTGGCCGCAGATGTAGGCGCTCCCGTGGATCGTTTGCTGAAGCAGATCGTGGAAGCGGGCCTGAAAGCCCGCAGCGAAAACGACGCTGTCACCAGCGATGAGAAGCAGCAGTTGCTGGCCTATCTGAGAAAAAACCATGGCGAGGCGGAAGCTGAACCGCGGAAGATTACACTCAAGCGCAAGACCACGACGACGCTTAAGGCCGGCAAGGCCAAGACTGTCAACGTAGAAGTGCGCAAGCGCCGCACCTATATCAAGCGTGCAGAGCTGCAACCCGAACCGGAAGCTGAGGCGCCGGTAGCGGAAGAGCCGGTACAGGCACCGGCCGAAGAGCAGGCACCGGTGGAAGAAACGCCGAAGGTCGCAGCGGAAGCTGCACCTGCCGAAGCCCCCGAAACGGAAGCTCCGGCCGCAGCGGAAACCGAAGCCAAAGCTGCTCCGGAACCTGCTGCAGAATCCGCAGAGCCTGCCATCGCGCCGGAGGATATTCCCATGCCTCCGCCTGAGGATGAAGGTCGGGATCGCAAGCCGAAGAAGAAAAAAGAGAAGGTGCGTGAGCGCGGCGATGATATTGAAGAAGGCAAGCCGAAGAAGAAGCAGGCTGGCCATCGCGGTCCTCGCAGCCGTCCGGTAGAAGAACCGGTAGTACTGAGCGAAGACGAAGAGGAAACCACTCTTCGCAAGCCGCTGCGGGCCAAAAAGAAACCGAAAGAAAAGCGTCATGCTTTCGAGAGGCCCACAAAGCCCATGGTCAGAGAAGTACAGATTCCGGAAACCATCACCGTTGGTGATCTCGCCCAGCGCATGGCCGTCAAGTCCGCTGATGTTATCAAGACCCTGATGGGTATGGGGGTGATGGCAACCATCAATCAGGCGCTGGATCAGGAAACGGCGATCCTGGTTACCGAAGAGCTGGGTCACAAGCCCAAGGCGGTGAGTGAGGATGCCTTCGAAGAGGAAGTTCTGAGCGAAATCACCGGCCCGGATGAAGGCAAAGAGAAGATCAAGCGCGCGCCGGTTGTCAGTGTTATGGGTCACGTTGACCATGGCAAGACCTCGCTGCTGGACCATATCCGCCGCGCCAAGGTTGCTGCCGGTGAGTCCGGTGGTATTACCCAGCACATTGGTGCTTACCATGTAGAAACTGAACACGGCATGGTGTCCTTCCTGGATACCCCGGGCCACGCCGCATTTACCGCCATGCGTGCTCGTGGTGCCCAGTGTACCGACATCGTTATCCTGGTGGTGGCAGCCGACGACGGTGTTATGCCTCAAACCAAGGAAGCCGTTGAGCACGCCCGTTCTGCCGGCGTACCGATCGTGGTTGCCATCAACAAGATGGACAAGGAAGAAGCCGATCCGGACCGCATCAAGAACGAGCTTTCAGCTCTGGAAGTCATTCCGGAAGACTGGGGTGGCGACGTTCAGTTCGTGCCTGTTTCTGCACACACTGGTATGGGCATCGATGACCTGCTGGAAGCCGTCTTGCTGCAGGCTGAAATCCTTGAGCTGGAAGCGTCCCCGGATGCAGCGGCGAAAGGTGTTGTGGTTGAATCCAGCCTGGAACGCGGCCGTGGTTCTGTTGCTACCGTGCTGGTTCAGAACGGTACGCTTCGCCAGGGCGACATGGTGGTGGCCGGTTCCTTCTTCGGTAAGGTGCGCGCCATGACAGACGAAGCCGGGCGCCAGGTGAAAGAAGCTGGCCCGTCGATTCCGGTCGAGATTCTGGGCCTGAACGGCACGCCAGACGCCGGTGACGAATTCTTCGCTGTGGCAGACGAGAAAAAAGCCAAAGAGCTGGCTGAATTCCGTCAGACCCGTGAGCGTGAGCAACGTCTCCAGCGCCAGCAAGCTGCCAAGCTCGAGAACATGTTCGAGAATATGGGCAAGGACGAGGTCAAGACCCTCAACGTGGTGCTCAAGACTGACGTGCGTGGTTCTCTGGAAGCCATTACCAAGGCCCTGCAGGACCTGGGCAACGACGAGGTTCAGGTGAAGATTGTTTCGTCTGGTGTTGGCGGTATCGCCGAGACCGACGTCAGCCTGGCCATGGCCACCAACGCCGTTATTTTCGGTTTCAACGTGCGTGCGGATACCGCATCCAAGCGTCTGGTTGAGCAGGAAGGTCTGGATCTGCGCTACTACAGCATCATCTATAACCTGATTGATGATGTGAAAGCGGCTTTGACAGGCATGCTCAAGCCGGAATTCCGCGAAGATATTGTGGGCATTGCCGATGTGCGTGACGTATTCCGTTCGCCGAAATTCGGTCAGGTGGCTGGCTGTATGGTGACTGAGGGCACCGTATACCGTAATAAGCCGATCCGCGTACTGCGTGACAACGTGGTGATCTTTGAAGGCGAGCTGGAATCCCTGCGTCGCTTCAAGGACGATGTGGCGGAAGTTCGCAACGGTATGGAATGTGGTATCGGTGTTAAAGGCTACGACGTGAAAGTGGGTGACCAGATCGAAGTGTTCGATCGCGTCCGTGTTGAACGTCAGCTTGAGTCCACGGGGGCCTGATGGCACGGGAATACAGTCGCGTAGATCGCATCGGCGATCAGATGCAGCGAGAGCTGGCGCAGCTGATCCAGCGCGAGGTGAAGGATCCTCGCGTTGGTATGGTCACGGTTAATGATGTGAAAGTCAGCCGTGACCTCGGCTATGCCGATATCTATATTTCGTTGCTGTCCACCGAGGAGCTCACCGAAGATTCACCCGAAGTGCAGGACTCCCTGACGGTGTTGAACAAGGCCTCCGGGTTTCTGCGCGGGCAGGTTGGTCGCGCCATGAAATTGCGTGTGGTGCCCCATCTGCGGTTTCACTTCGACAAACTGTTGGGGCAGAGCCGCAAGATGGATCGCCTGATCCGCGAAGCGGTTGGCGACAAGCCTGCCGTGCCCCGGGACGATAATGATGACCCGGTTTCCGATAACCCGGAGCGTGACGCTTGAGCCGAAGACGCAAAGGCCGTGACGTAAACGGCATCCTGGTAATCGACAAGCCCCAGGGCGTTACCTCCAACGGGATTCTGCAGCAGGTCAAGCGCCTGTATGGTGCGGCGAAGGCCGGCCATACCGGTGCGCTTGATCCGCTCGCCACTGGCGTGCTGCCCCTGTGTTTTGGTGAGGCCACCAAGTTCTCCCAGACCATGCTGGACAGTGACAAGGCGTATATCACCACCGCACGCCTGGGCATCCGGACAGAAACCGGAGACAGCGAAGGGGCTGTGGTGGAGGAAAAGTCGGTTCCCCACTTCAGTGAGGAAGAAGTGGAGGCCGTACTGGCCCGGTTCCGTGGCGACATTCAGCAAGTGCCCTCCATGTACTCGGCTCTGAAGCATCAGGGCAAACCACTGTACGAATACGCCCGCGAGGGTATCGAAATTGAGCGCCCGGCCAGGCCGGTGACCATTTACGAGCTCAAATTGTTGGCGGTTCGGGAACAGGAGCTGGATCTTGCGGTTACCTGTACCAAGGGTACGTATATCCGCTCACTGGTTGAGGATATTGGTGAGGTTCTGGGCTGTGGAGCTCATGTCAGTGCTCTGCGTCGCACCCTGGCCTCCGGCTACACCCTGGCAAATGCCCACGATGTCAAAGACCTGGAAGCCATGCGCGAGCGCGGGGAAAGCCTGGATGGCCTGCTGTTGCCGCCGGAAACCGCCCTCACCATGTTTCCCGAGTACCGATTGTCCGGCGTGCCGCTGGTATCGATCTTGAACGGACAACCGGTTAGAATACCGGGTCAGCCTTTTGAAGGTTTCGTCCGCCTGTATGGCGAGCATTCCTTCGTAGGGCTGGCAGAAGCATTGCCGGAAGGCGATGGCACTCAACTGGTGCCTCGCCGTCTGGTCAAGAACAGCAAACGGTAAACGCCTTTTGCTGATTAGCCGGGCTGTAGAGATGCGCGGTTCGGCTGAATAGGTATGCATCGCAACCAATGAGGTGAAATATGGCACTGTCTGCCAGTGAGAAAGCTCAGATCGTTAAAGATTTTCAGCAAGGTGATGGCGATACCGGTTCCCCTGAGGTTCAGGTAGCTCTGCTGAGCGCCAACATCAACAAGCTGCAGGATCACTTCAAGGCCAACAAGCAGGATCACCATTCCCGCCGCGGCCTGATCCGGATGGTAAACCAGCGTCGTAAGCTGCTGGACTACCTCAAGCGTAAAAACGCTGACCGTTACCTGGACCTGATCCAGCGTCTGGGTCTGCGTCGCTAATCCGGTTTAGCGACCTGATGGCTGGCCCGGGGGTTCCCGGGTTCAGCCGTGCTTCTCTCCCGCTCCCTGCCTTGCTCATTCCGAACAAGCAGGAAGCGTTTTTTGCTGCAGTTGATTTGTCTGTGAAACCGAAGGATTTTCCCTGTCACAATGGAAAGCCGCTATTGATAGCAGGTTGTTGAAAAGCCCGGGAACTCTGGCCGGGGTTTTGCAACAGCCTGTTAGCTTTCAGACGGGTTGCCTTTCGGTTCACTGATCAGACTGCTGCAGTTGTTGGAAAATGGCGAATGAATGGGTCATTGGCCAGAATCAAAACCGCTGAAAATGCAGGAGTTTATTGTGGAACTGCAACCACGTATCAAGACATTTGAAATGGGTGGGGAAACCTTCACCCTGGAAACCGGTCGTATTGCCCGTCAGGCAACCGGCGCGGTACTGGTAAGCACCGGCGACACTGCCGTTCTGGGCACCGTTGTTGGCGCCAAAGAGCCCAAGCCGGGCCAGGGCTTCTTCCCCCTGACTGTGAACTACCAGGAAAAAACCTACGCCGCCGGTAAAATCCCGGGTGGCTTCTTCAAGCGTGAAGGTCGTCCGTCCGAGAAAGAGACCCTGACCTCCCGCCTGATCGACCGTCCGATTCGCCCGCTGTTCCCGAACGGCTACATGAACGAAGTTCAGGTTGTGCTGACGGTTATGTCTGCCAGCAAGAACCACGATCCGGATATCGCTGCCATGATTGCTGCATCTGCAGCCCTGGCCATCTCCGGTATCCCGTTCGACGGCCCGATTGGTGCTGCCCGTGTGGGTTACACCAACGAGAAAGGCTACTTCCTGAACCCGACCTTCGAAGAGCTCAGCACTTCCCTGCTGGACATGGTTGTGGCCGGTACCGACGAAGCGGTGCTGATGGTTGAGTCCGAGGCCAAAGGCCTGACAGAGGACCAGATGCTGGGCGCCGTACTGTTCGGCCACCAGGAAATGCAGACTGCGATCACTGCCATCAAGGAATTTGCTGCCGAGAACGGCAAGCCGCGCTGGGAATGGCAGCCCGAGGCGGAAAACACTGAGCTGCTGAACGCCATCAAGGCCGAGTTCGGTGGTGCCATCGAAGAAGCCTACGCGATTCGCGACAAGATGGCCCGTTACGAGCGTCTGGGTGAGATCAAATCTGCTGCCGTTGAAAAACTGGCCGGTGAAGAAGAAGGCCAGCCTTCCGAAGAGGAAGTGAAGAAGTACTTCGGCAAGGTCGAGAAGTCTGTCGTTCGTCTGCAGGTTATCGAAGGCAAGCCGCGTATCGATGGCCGTGACAACAAGACCGTTCGCCCGATCAAGGTGGAAGTTGGCGTACTGCCGTCCGTTCACGGTTCCGCCCTGTTCACCCGTGGTGAGACTCAGGCTATCGTTACCGCCACGCTGGGTACCACCCGTGACGTGCAGATCATCGATGCCCTGGAAGGTGAGCGCAAGGACCCGTTCCTGTTCCACTACAACTTCCCTCCGTACTCCGTAGGTGAAGCTGGCCGTATGGGTAGCCCGGGCCGTCGTGAAATTGGTCACGGTCGTCTGGCCAAGCGTGGTGTAGCCGCGGTTATGCCGACCATCGAAGAGTTCCCGTATGCCATTCGTGCGGTGTCCGAGATCACTGAATCCAACGGTTCCAGCTCCATGGCTTCCGTGTGTGGTTCTTCCCTGGCGCTGATGGACGCGGGTGTGCCTCTGAAGGCGCCGGTCGCCGGTATCGCCATGGGTCTGGTCAAGGAAGGCGACAAGTTCGCGGTTCTGACTGACATTCTGGGTGACGAAGACCACCTGGGCGACATGGACTTCAAGGTTGCCGGTACCAAAGACGGCGTCACTGCCCTGCAGATGGACATCAAAATCCAGGGTATTACCGACGAAATCATGGAGATCGCCCTGGAGCAGGCCAACGCTGCGCGTCTGCACATCCTGGACGAGATGAACAAGGTTATCGCCGAGCCTCGCGCTGAACTGTCTGACCGTGCTCCGAGCATCACCACCATCAAGATCCATCCGGACAAGATCCGTGATGTAATCGGTAAAGGTGGCGCCACCATCCGTGGTATCTGCGACGAGACCGGTGCGTCCATCGACCTGGACGACGACGGCAACGTGAAGATCTACGCCGACAACGCTGCGGCCGCCCAGGCTGCCGTGAATCGCGTGAAAGAAATCACTGCCGAGATCGAAGTGGGCGCTATCTACAAGGGCCGCGTTGAGCGCATTGTGGACTTCGGTGCCTTTGTTAACATCCTGCCGGGTAAGGATGGTCTGGTGCACATTTCCCAGATCTCCGAGCGCCGTATCGAGAACGTAACTGACGAGCTGAGCGAAGGTCAGGAAGTTCTGGTCAAGGTGCTGGATGTGGACAACCGTGGTCGCGTTAAGCTGTCCATGAAGGAAGTCAAAGAAGGCGAGCAGCCGACTGACTTCACTGACTAAGATGATTCTTGGTTAGAAAAACCCGCCCGGCTTCAAGCCTGGCGGGTTTTGTCGTTTATGGGCCTTGTAGTTTTAGTGCCTGCAGCGGTTGTGGGAAGCCTTTCCAAAAGACGCTACGAGCACATCCATGTGCGCTTCTTTCGGGCCGTCCATGGCCCTCAAGACTTTTGGAAAGGCTTCCCACAACCGCTGCGCTAGACCTTGTGCTTGCCTCTAAAGGCCTTTTTCCATGAATTCCAGTACTGCCTCCCTGTATGCGGGAATCACAAACGTCGCTGCATGGGGCGTATCGGTCTGCAAGAACTCCTTGGGCTGCTCCGCCGCTTCATACAACCGCACGCCATGCTCGAACGGAATGATGCCATCCCGAACGCTGTGGATAATCATCACCGGCACCGGTGATACACCGGCGATCCTGTCGGTGCCTTCGTAGTCATCCGGGATGGTCCAGCTCAGGGGGTACTGGAACGGCCAGGTGAGCCAGAACAGGTCGAGCTTTTCCCGGGCGATGTAGCGGAAGCCGGAGAAGGTGCCGTCGAGGATGATGCCGTTTAGCTCTGGTTGTTCGTCTCGCTGCACCCATTCGCTGGCCAGGGCGATACCGAGGGCGCCGCCGAGGCTTTGGCCGAGGATATAGAGCGGGTGTTCACTATCGGCGCGGCGTTGGGCCAGCCAGCGCAGTCCGGTTTCCACGTCGTGCAGTGCGCCTTCGATATCGGGGGCGCCGGTGGATTGGCCGTAACCGCGATAATCGATGGTGAACACGTTGTAGCCCTGTTCCGGCAGCCAGGCGGCGTTGAGGATGTGGGCGCTGACGTTCTGGGCGTTGCCGTGCAGGAAGTAGATGGTGCCCTTGGCGGGCTCGTCGGTGAGGGCAGGGAGCCACCAGCCGTGGAGGGTTTCGCCGTCCGCGGTCTTGAGGTAGATGTCTTCGTATTCCAGGTTGAGTCGGTCCGGGGTGATGTAAGTGGCATTGTCCGGATAGAAGAACACGCTGCTGCATCCGGTTTGCAGCAGCGTGGTGATGGCCAGCAGGGTGATGAGAGCCGTTTTGGTATTCAGAAGTAAGCGTGCAGGCCGGCTTGCCATGTGCTTTGGTACCTGTCGTAGTGGTCTTCCCGGGTGAATTTGGCGAATAGGCTGAATTCCCGGCCAATGTGCCAGTTGGCTTCGGCATAAAGCTGGTCTTGCCGGTGTTGGCTGCTGACGATCCAGGCTTTGGTTTTTACGCCAGTCAGCAGGCTGAAGCGGTTGTTCTGGTGCAGCAGGCCGAGGTCTGCGCCCGGGGCGAAATCGTAGCCCCGTTTGATGTCATCATCGATTTCCACATCCGCCGTGGCAATGGCGAAGGCTTGGGTGTTCTTGCCCAGGCTCCAGCTGCCGCCGGCTCCGCCTTCAAGATAGGGGGCCAGTACGCGATCATTGCCGGTGTCCGTGCGGCGGCCGCCAAAGCCAACTTGCCAGGAGATCGGGGCAAAGAACTGGTTCCGGGGGCTCAGGGAGCGTATCTCGACGCCGGTGATCTGTTCCACCTGAAGTTCGTCGTTTTTGTGGTAAAGCCTGGCGTCCAGGCGCAGGAACTGCAGTTGTGCACCGGTACGGTAACCGGCGGGCGGATCCAGTACGTCGTGATAGGCCGGCCGGATGGTCAACTGGGTGAACTCGCTGTGGGCGAGCTGGCCGGAACCGAGGCTCAGGCGAAAGGTGTCATGCCCCTGATCGTCGCGGATCTCCGGTTCGGGCACGTCTGGAAGTTCTGCCGCATCCTCAATCTGGCTGCGGGCGACCAGTAGTTGATGAGACAGCGGCGCCGCGTGTTCCCGGGGCCAGCCTTCGGCTTCGCTCTGGTAGCGTACGTAATCGTACGTGGCATCCAGGAGTTGGGCGCGGTCGTCTTTACCAAGCTTACGCACTTCTGGGTCGTTCACTGCCACGTAGCCATTGGCTAAGGCAGCGGCGATGGTCTGGTGGTCTGAGGGCAGGCTTTCCAGGCTATGGGCTACAGAGGTGGCGGCAGACGGGCGGTAATGGATGCTTTCAAGCAGCCCGGCATCCCTCACCCAGCGCACGGTGTCAGAGGGGATGGCGTGAGTGCTTACTTCGTCGAGCAGGTTCGTGCCCGGGCGGGCGGCGTCGATCAGGGCCAGCAGGCGATAGGCGCAGTTCTCATCGAAGAAATAGTAATCAAAGTTCTTGTCCTGAATTTCCCAGGTATGGGCCAGCAGGGTGTCAACCTCCTGTTGGTCGAGATTCAGGGTGTACTCCCAGAGATCCCGGTGTTCGATGTCGTTGTACAGCCGGATCATTTCGTAATAGGGCTTGATGGAGGTAATGCCTGGATAGCCCCCGAAAATACCCCGATAGGCAAACAACAACTCGCTGTCATGTTCAGCGGCATCGGCTGCGTAGGAAACAGTATTTGCCAGCAGCAGATCGGTTTCTTCGTCATCCTGGGGGGGATCGAGCCGCAAGAAGGTGTGTCCGAACATGGATGAGGGACTGTTCAGATAGGACGCAGCAAACACCAGGGTGACTTTCTCGGTATTCAGTGTGCCTGCCCATTCCTCGAAAGCGGGGCAGTTTACCGGTGTATCCGGCAACTCCAGTTGCTCTCTCAGCCAGGCATCCCGGGCCGGGAATCGACAGCGGGCGTGGCTATCACCACCTCCGGGTTGTTGTATGGCCTCCAGGGTGGCTTCCAGTTCGGCTCTGGGCGATGTCTTGCCGTCGTCACTCAGAAAGAAGGCCGGGTCATCGGCCTGGCTGGAGTAATCGGAACCGAACCTGTCCTGATGATAGTGGCCGAGGGTCAGCCAGGTTGGATGAAGGTGAAGGTTGTCAGGCAGTGTAACGGTTTCTGCCTGTGCCCAGGCGGTACTGCATGCAAGCCATAAAACGGCCTGCCCGGTGCGAAGGGTAAAGCCCATGGAGTTGGTAGTTCCGGATTGGTGGCTCTGGGGTTTGTTCGCCGTCCCTGGCGCCATTCTGTTCCATTGTCGCCAGTGATCAGGCGGCCACGTATTTGCTCAGAGCGTCGTTCTGCTCCAGCAGGGCCACGATGGCGTCTACGGCTTCACCTGAGGTGGTATCAGCGTTGGGGAAAATGGAAGCAAAGTTGTCTTGCAGTACTTTGCGGAAGGTATCACGGTCAGTTTCTTCTACACCCAGCAGGACTGCCAGAGTATCCAGGTTTTCGCCAGAACCGCGGGACATGTCGCGGGCAACCTTATCGATGTTGCTGTCCATGTACATGGCCATGGATTGAACAGACTGGTTGGTCTGGCAACCCAGAGTGCCGGTGGTCATGCCGAAGGTCTGGTTACCGAAGGTTCCGTTGGTGGTAGCGGCCAGGACATGTGGAGCAATGCCGGACTGCCCTTTCCAGATCATGGCACCCACGCCACAGCCGGGCTGTGCGAACGCCATGGAGGAAGCACCAAGAAGAATTGCACCTGCGATCAGTTTTTTCATTATCCACTCCTTTCTGTGGTTATAGCTTTGTCGCATACCCTGCAGCGTTCGAATTCCGTGGCTGCAAGACAACGGCCAGTATCTGGTTTGGTTAAAAGACCGTCTGTTTGAGTATAGATCAAAACCTGAAATCGCAAGTTAAGCCACTGTTAAAAAAGGTAGCGGCCTGATACACGGAAATGTGAACATGTGTTCATATTTCTAAATCGAACAAAAAATCATCTGTTAGCCGCTATTGTTATATAGAGTGTATTTCAGTATAGTGCGCGCGGCCATGAGGGCCATGCAACAACATATGGAGAGTTTGTTTTGAAAAAAGCGCTTATTGCATCAACACTCGTTCTGGCCGGCGCAATGACCGGTTGTTCTTCCCTCAACACCAGCGCTCCTTCGCTGCCGCTGACTGGCGCCGTTCAGAGCGACGTCAAAGCTGACATCGAAGTTGGTGAGAAGATTACTGGTAAGGCTTCTGTAACCCAGCTGTTTGGTCTGCTGACTCTGGGTGATAGCAAGAAATACGCTGACGGCGTTGCCTACGGCGTGGGTTCCACTGGCGGTGCTCTGCCCCTGCCGATCGGTGGCGCCAGCCTGGTAGAGAAGGTTAAGTCTTCTGCTGCCTACAACGCTGTGACCGAATCTGGTGCAGACGTGATCGTGGCTCCGCGTTACACCGTTGAGCAAAACGGCTATGGTTTCTTCGGAACCATCGACGTAACCGTTGAAGGCTACAAGGGCACCATCAAGAGCATCAAGTAAGCTGCTTTTGTGAGT
>NZ_DIHV01000018.1:0-5305 GCF_002420325.1 Marinobacter sp. UBA5687 | reverse complement strand
ACCGCCTTGCGTCAACTTCGCAGGATGGTATTGGCCAACCGGCAAGATACCCTCTGGACAGAGCTGCTGAAGGACGAGGACTTCTACAGCCTGGGCGGCTGCCGCGATCGATGGTTCCGGCCGCAGGACGCCAACCAGCTCAAAGAACTGCTGGCCTTGGTGAGCAATGAAGTGGAGTGGAAGCTGATTAAAGCCCGGGATGAAGATGGCCACAGCCTGGCCACCGGCCCGGTACAGCGCCAGATCCAGGCGGAAGCCCTGGGTAGTGAAGTTCAAAGCCTGATGGGGCAGAACCTGAGCGTGTATTTCCAGCGTCGGCGCTAAACAATGGGGGCCAGGCCCTCCGGACATTTGCCCAGGCAAAATGTCCGGAGGGCCTGGCCCAAATTCGTTTGAGCATGGTGCTGGTTTCCGGTAGCTTTCCCTTTTTTGAATCTACCGGTGCCCGCTCTCAGCCATGCAAGTCTCGCAAGCAAACCTGAACCTCAACTTTGACGCCAACAGCCTGCAACGAGGCAAGCGCTATTTCAGCCAGGGCCGGGTACAAAACCTGGTTCGTGAAACCGAAGGCATGAGCATACAGGTGCTGCGAGCGGAGGTTTCTGGCAGCCAGCGCCAGCTCTATATCACCGAGGTTCGGTTCGACCGCTACCTGCCCGGAAAAATAAACACCTTCTGCAGTTGCCCGGTGGGGTTCCGGTGTAAGCATGCGGTGGCCGTTATACTTCAGGCCAATTACGAAGCAGGCCTGAGCGCTGAAAAATACGAACCGGAAGCCGATACACGATACAAATACCCGACAGCGGAAACATGGCTGGAACAGGCGGCCTCAGTTTTCAGTTCGATCGACAACGCTTCCAACCCTGAGTGTCTGGCGTACCTGCTCCACATAGAGCCACACCGCAGCCAGCAGAGCCTGTCAGTGAACAAGGTTCGGCGTCGTAAATCGGGAGAATATTCCAGTGGCTCCAAAACCACCGTGTGGAGCCGTACCAACCTTGAATACGATCGCCCGAAATACCTGCGAGAGAGCGATATAGCACCGCTCACATGGTTAAACGCACTGCCCACAGCATTTCGTGTTGCACCGGTTCTGGAGGGGACCACGGGCGCCTATTTTATTGAATCGGCGCTGAAAACCCGCCGCTTCTTTCTGGAATCCACTCGAAACCCGCCGCTTCAACTCGGAGAGACTCTAGAATCCGGCTTTGAGTGGATGCAGTTGCCAGATAAACAACATTGGCAACTGGTCAGCAAGGCGCTCCCGTCACACATTCGGCTGTTGAACACCTCGCCCGCCTACTATCTGGACGAAAAAGAACTCCGTATCGGGCGGGTGCAGAACTCGCTGGATGCCCGTACAACCGCACTTCTACAACAATGTCCTCCCTTGGCGGAAAACCAGCTTCAGCAGGCTTTGCCAGATCTTGCGCCCATACTGGAAAAAGCCGGCACCGTTCTGCCTGAATCTTTCCAGGTGCCCTCCATGGTGCAGGCAGCACCCCAGCCGATACTGCAGCTGTACAGCCTTCAGCATCCCGTCCCCGGGACACTGCCACTGCTAATGGCGAGGTTAATGTTCAGCTATGAAGGCCACCGGGTAGCGTTCTCGGAACAGGAACCCCGGGTTCTGGTTGATGGCAACAATGGCCCGTTGCTGGTCATTCGGGATGAGGATGCGGAAATCGAATGGCTACATCGTGATTTGCCCGATTTCAAAATGGCGGGAACAATGACCGATCATCTCGAAGCAGACATGGTTAATGCGCTACCGTATGGCAGTTTTCTCGATTTCACCTTGCCAACCCGTAACCAGTGGCTGGATTTCATTGCCTTCGATTTACCGCGACTGGATGCAGGCGGCTGGCAAATTGAAATGGACGAGAGTTTTGATGTACCGGTTATTGAAATAGACCAGCTGCACGGCAGTCTGAAGCCGGATGAAGAATCGCCGGGCTGGTTTGATGTTGAAGTGGGCATTGACTACAACGGCACACAGATTGACCTGATTCCGCTACTACAACAGGCCCTGGTTTATCTCGACCTCAACAATGACAGTGACGATGCCTTGCCTGAAACCCTCTGGCTCCATAACGGCGACGCTCTCATCCGGGTTGTTTCAGGCCGCATCCGACCATTGGCCCGAACCCTGTTGAGCCTGTTAGGGAAAGAACCTGGCGGCAAACTAAGGCTGCCAAAACTGGATGCAGCACAGGTAATGGGTGAGCTAACGGCAGACTGGCAAAGCAACGCAGAATTGCGCAACCTCAGCGAAAAACTCACGTCCTTTCAGGCACTGAACCATGTGCCAGTTCCCTCAGAGGTTCGGGCAGAGCTGCGCCACTACCAGCAAGATGGCCTGAACTGGCTGATGTTCCTGCGAGAATTCGGGCTCGGTGGCGTTCTTGCCGACGATATGGGCCTGGGCAAGACCCTACAAACCCTCGCCTGCATTCAGGCCGAAAAAGCCGCAGGTCGGCTTTCCGCGCCTGCTCTGGTGGTATGCCCGACCACGCTTATTGCCAACTGGGAGGCAGAAGCCGAGAAATTCACCCCGGGGCTGAAATGCCTGGTGATCCATGGCCAACGTCGTAAACCATTCTTCGACATGGTAGCGGAGGCCGATCTGGTGATTACCAGCTACCCACTCCTGCACCGGGATCTGGAACAGCACCAGAACCAGTCATACAGCCTGGCTTTTTTCGACGAGGCCCAACACCTGAAAAACCCGGCAACCGTGACGTCCAAAGCGGCTCGCCGCCTGCCAGCCGAAAACCGCATCGCACTTACCGGCACACCAATGGAAAACCACCTCGGAGAGCTATGGGCCCTGTTTGATCTTATTCTGCCGGGCTACCTGGCAGACCAGAAAATCTTCCGCGAACACTACCGAAAACCTATTGAAGAACAGGGCAATCAGAGCCGTTATGCGGAGCTGAGCCGCCGGGTGCGACCATTTATGCTGAGGCGCACGAAAGATCAGGTAACTCCGGAGTTGCCGGAAAAAACCGAGATCGTGCGTCACGTTGAGCTGAATCGCCAGCAGAAAGATCTGTATGAGACCATCCGCGCCACCATGGATAAGCGCATTCGCAAATTGCTTGCCGATAAGGGCGCAGCAAGAAGCCAGATAGAAATACTGGATGCGCTCCTGAAACTCAGGCAAATCTGTTGCCATCCCGCTCTGCTTAACCCGGAAGAAACAGCCGGTTCGGCCAAACTCGACTCTTTAATGGAAATGTTGGAACAACTGCTGGATGAGGGACGCAAGGTCATCATCTTCTCTCAGTTCACCAGCATGCTGGCGCTGATCGAAACCACTTTGAAGGCGGCTGGCCTAGGCTATGAAAAACTCACCGGCCAAACCAGAGACCGCGCCACACCGGTTAAACGGTTTCAGAATGGCGAGAGCCCGGTCTTCCTCATCAGCCTGAAAGCCGGTGGTACCGGCCTGAACCTGACCGCCGCGGACTGCGTTATTCACTATGACCCGTGGTGGAACCCCGCAGCCGAACAACAAGCCACAGACCGCGCCTGGCGCATCGGCCAGGACAAACCTGTCTTCGTGTACCGTCTGATTACCGAAGGCACGGTAGAAGAGCGAATTCAGGCACTACAGGCAAGGAAGAGCCAGCTTGCAGACGGTCTGTACGGCAAAGCTGATGCCTTCAGCTCGGCCATTACGGCCGACGATATTTCCGTCCTGTTCGAGAAATAAAAGGGGGCTGGCCCTCCTTACATATAGGGAATCAGGGATTCGCCATAGAGATGTAAGTCCTCAAGAACCTGCTGCTTTTTGGGCGTCAGCTCAGGATCCGAGGCCAATCTCTGAAGTTCACGGCCAAAAGCTTCCAGCGACCGCCATCCCTTTTTAGGCTGCATCAATCTTTCGGTACGGAACTGCTCCCAGCGCTCCATTTCCTCGCCAACCAGGGTATCCGGATAGTTTCGGGCACGGTAACGGAACAGCATCTCCGGCAGGCGCGCGTCTTCAAACCGCACTTCCTGTTCGGCCAGGATCTCCACGGGCTGGGTCAGCAACCAGTTGAGTTTCTCCCGGTCGGTTTTGCTGATAAAACCGCCAGCGTAAAGTTGCTCGTCGGGATCAGTCAGGTCGCTGCCCTGAAAATCCTGTTCGAATGCCTGGGCAATACGAGCAGGAAGGTCCGGAGCTTTGCGCAACTTGGCCAGATTTGCCCGAAGCACATCACCATCTAACTCCAGCTCGGCCAACCGCTCTTGTGACAGCGTGGAGAGCATGGTCGCCGGCGCCAATACAGGGCATTTGTTCAGTTGCACACCTTTCAGCGGAAACCGGCTAACGCCCTCCCCCAGTTCCGCCTGAGACGTAAATACCCGCTCACGGATCTCTTCTACCGAGGCGTTAATCAGCGCCTCCGGGTCTTCCCGAAGATCGTAAACGATCACCTGGTTCTTATTGCTCAGGCTCTCTGCCAACGGCGCCACCAGCGCACAACAACCCCTTGCTGCCGGGTACTTGGCGGAAATATGAAACACCGGCTTCATAGCGGCGGTATCCAGCATTTGCCGGGCGGAATGTTTGTCTTTGTTGTTCAGAACGAAATCAAACAGTTTGGGCTGCTTTTCCTTGATCATCTTTGCCACGGCAATGGTGGCCAGCACATCCGACATGGCATCGTGGGCAGCCTCATGAGCAATGCCATTGGCCACCGTCAGCTCTTCCAGCCTGAAACTCGGGCTGCCATCCTCTTTGCGGGGCCAGTGGATACCGTCCGGCCGCAAGGCATAGGTCAGCCGCACCATATCAATGATGTCCCAGCGAGAGTTCCCGTTCTGCCATTCCCTGGCGTAGGGATCCCGGAGATTGCGATACAGCGTATGCCGGGTAACTTCATCATCAAATCGCAGGCTGTTGTAGCCCACGGCACAGGTACCGGGCTGGCTGAAAGCCTCATTAATCTGGGTGATAAACTCGGCTTCCGGAAATCCGTCCTCCAGCGCTTTCTGGGGAGTAATACCGGTAATCAGGCAGGCTTCAGGAGAAGGCAGGTAATCATCGGCTGGCTTGCAATAGATCACCAGCGGGTCTTCGATGATATTCAGATCCGCATCGGTGCGCACACCCGCAAACTGGGAGGGCCGGTCATGAACCGGGTCTACGCCAAAGGTTTCGTAATCGTGCCAGTAGAAAGAGCGGATCAAAGGAAGACTCCTGCGTGTTGGTTCAGAGGCAGGAGTCTAGCAAAATCAAAACAGCTTGGTACCCATATCCGTCTGATGGGTGCGCAGGCGGTCAATGCCTCCACCCGTCAATTGACTCAAA
>NZ_DIHV01000033.1:0-25598 GCF_002420325.1 Marinobacter sp. UBA5687 | reverse complement strand
CAGCAGCATGTCGGCCATCATGGCGGTGATGTGCTCCAGGGCGCAGGTAATGGCCAGTTGGTGGCGTTTGGGCAGCTTCCGCGCCACATCCAGAATCACTTTCAGGTCCCGCTCCATCTCTTCCACCGGCATGCCCTGGTCGCGGACATGCTGGTTCATGGCGATGTGCTCAAGCGAGTGCATGGCTTCCTGGCCGATGAAACCGCGCACGTCCTCCTTCAGTTTCTTGTCCTGGATCTGGTCTCGAAACGCCCGGACCGAGTCCACAAAAAACTGCTCACCCTCGGGAAACAAAACAGACAGGGCGTTCATGGTATGACTGATCAGATAGTTGTTATCCACCCAGTATCTGGGGACCTGTTCGCCAAACTCGAAACCCATGCGCTGGGGTTTGATGGAGACATTGTCCGGGGTATGGGAGGCCTTGCCCGGTTTGTTCGTTTGTGTGGTGGTCAGCATGGTTCTACTCCTTTGCGACGGAACGCTTTGGCTGATGTCATGGAGCCAGTGTGGCGGAGTCAATCCGGATAATGAATGCGCGAAGGGGACGGGCATCGTCCACAATGGGACAGGGGATTGGCCCGGGCGACAGCGGAGTCGGGGCAGCGGGCCCCACTGTGGCGGCAATCCGGTTCTGATAGAGTCAGAAACACGATAAATATCAATCAGGGACACACTATGGCAGGTACCGGTGCAGACAACGAGCGGCAAATGTTGGGGTTGTTCCTGGTGCCCGGGGTGTACCTGCGGGTACTGGCTGAAACCGTTCGTCAACTGGGTTACAACGACCGCCAGCTTTATCAGGGCCTGGATTTCACACATGAGGACCTGAAAGCCAACGACAGTCGGGTTTTCGTCACTGACGCCACTCTGATGGCGCAGCGCGCGCTCGAGGTGGCGGGCAAAGATGGCCTGAGCTTTATACTGGCGAGAGAGTTGCGGCTGACCATCCATGGCACCCTGGGCTTCGCCGCGCTCACCAGCCCGACCTTTGAGGGTGCGTTGGACTCTGTCCGTCGTTATCTTCAGCTGCGGGCGCCCTTTTTGAGCATGAAACAGTCCATAGCCGGTGACAAGGTGCTGGTTCAGCTGTGCGCGGAGTTTGCGTTGCCGCCTATCTCCGAGTTTCTGGCCGAGACGGTCAGCGCCACGTTGATTCTGCTCACTGAACAACTACTCGACCGGAGCGATGCCGAGGCCCGGGGTTTTGCCCTGGAAGAGGGTAAATTACCGGGCGTGTCGGTACACCTGCGGGGCCCTGAGCCAGCCTATTACCGGCGGTTTGCCGCTCAGTTGCCGGTCCGTTTTGAGTTTGGCCAGCCCGAGGAAATGCTGATTTTCCCCCGCAAGCTGCTGGACGTGCGCATGCGCCTGGCGGATGCTGAAGCCTCCCGGATGGCCCGGGACCAGTGTGAATTCGAGTTGCAGAAGGCGCTCAAGGAGCAGGGCGACATCGTGCTGGCGATTCGCAATATGCTGCGGATGACCCCAGGCCCCTTGCCCTCCCTGGAGGCCATGGCCGAGCGCTTCTGCGTGTCTTCCCGCACCCTGAAGCGGCGGTTGGCGGATCGGGAAACCAGTTATCGGGAGATTGTCGAGGCCGTGCTGAAAGATCGGGCCATCCAGTTGCTGCGCTACACCAATCAGTCAGTCAGCGAGATTGCCTATGAACTGGGCTATGCCGATCTGTCCAATTTCAGCCGTGCTTTCCGCAAGTGGACGGGTAAATCCGCCAGTGAGTTTCGCGAGGACGGGCCGGACCCGGCACCGGATCTGGGGCCCTGAGTGCCGTTTGTGATTCTAGCGTTCGCCCCCATATTGATTCGATCAGGCGTCCGTTTTGCGTCTGTGGTGACACACCAAATCCAACTGTGAACAGGAAGAACGCCGCAATGATCGAAAGACCCGACACCCACAGCAAGCTGATCGGCTACCTGCTCTGGATATTCGGATTCCTGGGTTCGCACCGTTTCTATTACGGCAAGCCGGTGACCGGCACCATCTGGTTCTTTACTCTGGGGCTGCTGTTTATCGGCTGGATTATTGATTTGTTCCTGATTCCGGCTATGGACAAGGAAGCTGATTACCGGTTCCAGGATGGCCAGATCAGCTACAACATCGGCTGGATACTGCTGACCTTCCTGGGGGTTTTCGGGGTGCACCGGATGTACATGGGCAAATGGCTCACCGGCATCCTGTACCTGCTCACCGGCGGCCTGTTTTTCATCGGTGTGCTGTACGATTTCTGGACCCTGAACAGCCAGATTTCCGAGCGTAACCGGGCCGATCAGCTGGCCTGATTACAGACCGGCGTTGCGCTCCAGCTCTGCCAGACCCTGTTCCAGGTAGTCCAGCATCCGTTGCAGGCTGGGCAGGGTCCGGCGACAGCCAATCAGGCCGAACTCCACCTGGTCGTTATAGCTGGTCAGTGTCATGTTCAGGGCCAGTCTGTCCATATCGATAGACACCGGATACATGCCTTCCAGTTTCGCCCCGTTCCAGTACAGGGGCCTGGATGGCCCGGGGACATTGGAAATCACCACATTGAAGGTCTGCCACTTGGGCGCCAGCCCGGTCAGCAGGTGGAAGGCGGCCGGCGCCAGGGTCAGGGCCGTGTAGTTGACGATTTCCTCCGGGCTCATATGCCGGTAGCGCTGCTTGGCCTCTTCCATGCCGTGGTGAATTTTTAACAGTCGTTCGCCGGCCTCCTGCACATCGGTGTGAAGGCTCGCCAGGATGACGCCTACCTGGTTTCCACCGGAGCTGTCGTCCCGGCGTAGCGACACCGGCACAAAGGCCACCAGTGGTTTCTCCGGCAAGGCATCCTGATTCATCAGATAGGTACGCAGAGCCGCTGCGCACATGGCAGTCACGACATCGTTGACCGTGGTGCCGTAGGCCTCGCACACGGCGCGAATCCGTTTCAGGCACCAGGACTGAGCGGCGAAACGACGGGAACCGGTGATTTTCTGGTTCAGCATGCAGCGCGGGGCATGGAAAATGGAGTCGTAGGCCGGATCCTTCCGGGCCTGATTGATGGTTTTCAGTAACTCCTTTGCCACGGTGGGAATGGTGCCGAGCTGGCGGCCCGAAAGCCCCAGCAAATGGGTGACACTGCGCCAGAGGGAGTGTCCATCCGACTCGCCCCTATCCCGTGACAGGCAAGGCAGATCCCAGATTGGCGGCATGCCGTGTTCGTCCGGGTTTTCACTCAGCATCCGGGTGGCCATGCGCATGGCCGAGACACCGTCCACCAGGGAATGGTGAACCTTGGTGTAGAGCGCGAACTGCCTGTCTTTCAGGCCTTCGATCAGGTGCACCTCCCACATGGGGCGCTCCCGGTCCATGAGGTGCGAATGCTCCGCCGATACGAACGACAGCAGCTCCCGAATACGCCCGGGTGTGGGCAGCGCCTCGAAGCGGAAATGATGCTCAAGGTCCAGGTGCTCATCCTCCACCCATACCGGCTGGCCCAGGCGATAGCTCAGGCGCTGGTTAAAGGGGGCGGTCACCTCCGTCTTCTGCCGAAGCTGATCTGCCAGCTGCGCGACATAGTCGTCCGGCGCGCCTTCGGGGAAGGAAAACAGCTGGAGGCCGCCCACATGCATGGGCTGCTGGCGTTTTTCCAGCCAGAGAAAGAGCTGGTCAGTGGGATTCAGGGGCGTCACGGGGCAATCCTTGTTCTTGGTTTATGCCCCGATACTACCCCACTCCGAGCGGGTAAAAATTGGCTTTGGTAACAGCACCACCAAAAAGCCCGGCGAAAAGACTATTGTGCATCTCCACGCAGCGCTTTGACCTTTTGTTCCAGACGCTCGGCACTGGCCTCGTGGGGCGAGACCGGGAGACCAGCCAGCAGATGAATCCGGGACCAGAACCGCCGTGGCCAATGGCTGAAGGCCGGCCCGCCACAATGGCTGAAAAAGCTGCCCCAGAGGCCGCGCAGTGCCATTGGCACCACCGGTACCGGTCGCCGGGCCAGAATCATGTCGACACCGGGCTTGAAGGTATCGACCTCGCCGTCTTTGGTGAGTTTGCCTTCCGGGAAAATACAGACCACATGGCCGGCTGCGAGTTCTTCATCAATGCGGTCGAAAGCGGCTTCGTAAATCTCCGGCACCTTTGATTTCGGACCAATGGGGATAGCCTTGGCCAGGCGGAAGAAACCGCCCATGACCGGTGTCGCGAAAATGTTGTGATCCATTACGAATCGGACGGGCCGCCGTACCGCGCCGGCGATCACCAGGGCATCCATGTAGGAGACGTGGTTGCACACCAGCAGCACGGGGCCCTGCTCGGGTATCCGGTCCAGGTTGTGGTGCGTGACCCGATAAATCGTGTGGGACAGGACCCAGATCACAAAGCGCAGGGCAAAGTCCGGTACCTGCTGGTACACGTAGGCCGCCACCATCAGGTTCATGATCGACAGCACCAGGAAGAATTCGGGAATGGTGAGCCCGAACAGGCCGAGCATGAGCATGCCCAGCAGCGCGCTGACCACCATAAACAGGGCGTTGAAAATATTCAGGGCGGCGATCACGCGGGCCCGGGTGGCCGGTGGTGTTTCCTGCTGGACATAAGCATACAGCGGCACGATAAACAGGCCGCCAAAGATACCGATGGCCAACAGGTCAATGGCGACCTGGCGATAATGGGGATCGGTTATGATCAGCCACCAGTCTGAGGGAATCGGCTGCTCCGGCATATTGAAGAACAGATCGATGCCGAAGAAGCTCAGGCCAATGGAGCCGATGGGTACGATCCCCAGTTCAATCTTGTGGCCGGACAGCCGCTCACAGGCAATGGAGCCGGCGGCGATGCCGATGGTGAAAATCGCCAACAGCAAGGTGACGACCGTTTCGTCACCCATCAGGTGAGTCTTGGCGAAGTTCGGAAACTGGGTCAGATAGGCGGCACCCAGAAACCAGAACCAGGAAATTGCCATGATGCTCAGGAATACATTGTGATTGTCCCGGGCAATGGCCATCAGTTTCCAGGTTTCCTGCAGCGGCCGGAAACGAATACGCAGATCCGGCGCTGCTGCCTCGGCCCTGGGAATCCGCCAGGCGGCCACCAGGCCAATCACCGCCAGCACCGCAATGGCGATGGCAATCACGGGGCCGGGAGCCGCAGCTTTCATCATCACGCCGGCCATCAGGGTACCCACCAGGATGGCCACAAAGGTGCCCATCTCTACCAGCGCGTTACCACCCACCAGCTCGGATTCTTTCAGTGCCTGGGGCAGGATCGCGTACTTCACCGGCCCGAAAAACGCGGATTGCACGCCGGTGAGAAACAGCAGAAGGAACAACACCTCGTACCAGCCAAACCAGAGCCCGACCGCGGCAATGCCCATGATCACCACCTCGGCGAATTTGATCCAGCGGATAACCGTGGATTTCTCGTACCGGTCCGCCACCTGGCCGGCAATGGCGGAGAACAGGAAAAACGGCAGGATAAACAGCATCGCGGCCAGATTGACCACCACATCCGACGACAGGCCAAACAGGCCCCCGGCGCTATAGGTCACCAGCAGCAACAAGGCATTCTTGAACAGGTTGTCGTTGAAGGCACCGGCAAACTGGGTAACAAAGAATGGCAGGAACCGTCGCTCGGACAGCAGGCGAAACTGACTGTGATCTTCCATAACCTGAGGCTCTCCCTATGGGGTTCGCCGCAGACTATACGGCGCCCGGGAGGTGGTCAAGCGCGGCTGTTGTGCGCATACTGGATGCCGGATAGTGTTCCCAACTTAATGTTCTGGATGATGTGGAGTCTTGCCTATGGATGTTCAGCAGGCTGTTGTGTCGCGCCGCTCGGTGCGGGACTTTCTGGATACCCCGGTGCCTGAAGCCATGCTTCGAACAGTAATCGAAACGGCGACCCGGTCGCCATCCGGCGGCAACCTGCAACCCTGGCACCTGCACGTTGTCACCGGCGATGCTCTGGCCCGACTCAAAGCCTTGATGCAGGAGAAGGTCAGCAAAGGTTTCAACGAAGTCCCGGAATACGAAATCTACCCACCGAAACTGCAATCGCCCTACCGCGACCGCCGCTTCGAAGTCGGCGAGCTCATGTACCGCCAGCTCGAGATCCCCAGGGAAGACAAAGCTGCACGCTTCGAATGGTTCAAACGCAACTTCCAATTTTTCGGTGCCCCGGTTGGCCTGTTCTGCACCGTCGACGACAACATGGGCCCGCCCCAGTGGTCCGATCTGGGCATGATCCTGCAAACCATTATGCTGTTGCTACGCGCCGAAGGCCTCGACAGCTGCGCCCAGGAATCCTGGTCGGTGTACCCGAAAACCATCAGCGAATTCCTGGACTTGCCCGAACACCGCAAAGTCTTCGCCGGCATGGCCATCGGCTACGCCAACCCCGACAGCCCGGTGAACCAGCTCACCAGCCCAAGGGCGCCGCTGGAAGAAAACGTCGAATTCATCAGCTGACGTAAGCGTCTCTCAGATCTCAGGCGGCCACCGACGCCGCCTGAGCCACCGGCACTTCCAGTCGGATCCGGTTGCCGTCCAGCAACACCGGATAGACCTTCACCTGCATGCTCTCGTCTTCCAGACATTGCCCACTGCGCAGGCTGAAATGCTGCTTGTACAACGGCGACGCCACCACCGGCTCGCCGTTGATATCCCCGGTAATGCCTCGGGCCAGCACGTTCGAGCCACTGAACGGATCGGTATGGCTGATGGCAAACAATGCCGGCAGGCGGTGTGGCAGATAAAACACCGCCACCGGCCCGTCGTCGGTCCAAACCGCAATACCGGAATCAGCTACCAGATCGTCCACGGTGCACACTGCTTCCCAACAAGTCCGAGCTTTCATAGCAAAGTCTCCAAATTCCAAGGTCGTTAAGTTTCCTATCCCACAGATGTTTGTGAGCGTGGGAGCCGGATTCATTTTCTGGCAGGAAAAAAGATGTCTGAGCAAAGCGAGTTATTTTTTCCAGAAGAAAATGAATCCGGCTCCCGCGCTCCGCCCCCAAACCAGAAGGCTACGAAGAAGCCACCTCCAAAACAGGCCGACGCTGCCCCCGCTCTGAAGTCCACTGCTGCACCGGATCCTTCTGCTCCGGCGCATTCACAAACTCCCGGAACCGCTTACGCTTCTCCGGATCCTCAACGGCGGACTTCCACTCGCACTGATAGGTCTCCACCAGATCCGCCATATGCTGCTCCAGCTCCTCGCCAATGCCGAGGCTGTCCTCCAGCACCACCTGCTTCAGATACTCCAGGCCACCTTCCAGATTTTCCATCCAGACCGACGTCCGCTGCAGCCGGTCCGCCGTGCGCACATAAAACATCACCACCCGGTCGATGGTGCGGATCAGCTCCTCATCCGACAGATCGGTGGCAAACAGATCCGCATGCCGTGGCCGCATCCCGCCGTTGCCACACACATACAGGTTCCAGCCCTTCTCCGTGGCAATTACCCCGAAATCCTTGCTCTGGGCCTCCGCGCATTCACGGGTGCAGCCGGACACCGCCATCTTCACCTTGTGCGGCGCTCGCAGGCCCTTGTAGCGGTTCTCCAGGGTAATCGCCATGCCCACGCTGTCCTGCACGCCGTAGCGGCACCAGGTGCTGCCGACGCAGGACTTCACCGTACGCAGCGACTTGCCATAGGCGTGCCCGGTCTCAAAACCGGCGGCGATCAGCTTCTCCCAGATCTCCGGCAGCTCGCTCAGGGTGGCGCCGAACAGATCCACACGCTGGCCGCCGGTGATCTTGGTGTACAGGTTGTACTCCCTGGCCACCTCGCCCAGCACAATCAGCTTGTCCGGAGTAATTTCACCGCCGGGAATGCGCGGCACAATCGAGTAAGTGCCGTTCTTTTGCATGTTGGCCATGAAGGTGTCGTTGGTGTCCTGCAGGGGTACGTGGTCGGTGGCCAGAATGTGCTCGTTCCAGCAGGTGGCCAGAATGGAGCCCACCGTTGGCTTACAGATGTCACAGCCCTGGCCCTTGCCGTATTGTTTGAGCAGACCCCGGAAGGTGCGGATACCGTTCACCTTCACCAGATGGAACAGTTCCTGTCGGGTGTAGGGGAAGTGTTCGCAAAGGTCGGTACACACCTCCACGCCGCGCTTTTCCAGCTCGCTGTCCACCACCTTCTTCAGTAAAGCCGCACAGCCGCCGCAACCGGTACTGGCCTTGGTTTCAGCCTTGACGCCGCCAAGATCGGTGCAGCCGGCGTCAATGGCGCCGCAGATATCGCCCTTGGTGACGTTGTGGCAGGAACAGATGGAGGCGGTGTCCGGCAGGGCGTCGGCCCCCAGGGCAGGCGCGCCTCCTTCGCTTTCCGGCAGAATCAGCGCTTCCGGGTTGGCGGGCAGCTCAATGCCATTGAGGGCGTATTGCAGCAGGGTGTCGTAGGGGCCGTTGTCGCCCACCAGAATGGCGCCCAGCAGAGTCTTGCCGTCCTGGCTCACCACCATGCGCCGGTAGTGGCCGGCCTGCTCATCGTGAAAACGGATATTGCGTGCACCCGGGGTCTGGCCGTGGGCATCGCCGATGGAGCCCACATCCACCCCCAGCAGCTTGAGCTTGGTGCTCATATCGGCACCGGTAAAGGCCGCACCGGTGTCTTTGTTCAAAGCGGCCGACAGGGTGCGCGCCATGGTGTAACCCGGAGCCACCAGTCCGAAGATGCGATTGTTCCAGAGTGCGCATTCACCGATAGCGTGAATGTTCGGGTCTGAGGTGGTGCATTGATTGTTGACCACAATCCCGCCGCGTTCGCCCACATCCAGGCCGCAGGCCCGGGCCAGGGTATCCTGGGGACGGATGCCGGCGGAAAACACAATCAGATCGGTTTCCAGATGGCTGTCGTCGGCGAAGTTCATCCTCAGCCGCGCGTCGCTGCCCGGAACAATGGCCGTGGTGGCTTTCTCGGTGTGCACCTGCACGCCCAGATCCTCGATCTTCTGGCGCAAAAGGGCGCCACCCTGATCGTCCAGCTGCACAGGCATCAGGCGCGGGGCAAATTCCACCACATGGGCCTGCAGCCCCAGGCTTTTCAGGGCGTTTGCCGCTTCCAGCCCCAGCAGACCGCCGCCCACCACGACACCGGTTTTCGCTGACTGGGCGCTGGCCTGAATGGCATCCAGATCGTCCAGGGTTCGGTACACAAAGCAGCCATCCTGATCGTTGCCCTTAATGGGCGGTACGAACGGGTAGGAGCCGGTGGCCAGCACCAGTTGATCGTAGGTGTACTCGCCTTTCGGTGTCGTCAGCACGCGGGTGTTCCGGTCGATGGCGGTGACCGGCTCATTCAGGCGAAGATCGATGCCCTGTTCCGCGTACCAGTCTGCTGTGCCCATGGCGAGGTCAGCGTGAGTGGATCCGGTGAAGTATTCCGACAGATGCACCCGGTCGTAGGCCAGCTGCTTCTCTTCACCGAACACGATCACCCGGTAGGTCTCGGCCGCCGGGGACTGGCTGAACTGTTCCAGGAAGTGATGGCCAACCATACCGTTGCCGATCACGATCAGGGTCTGTTTACTCATCTTGCTGTCCTCTCTCTTGGCAGCCTATCAGGCTGCTGCGTCGCAATAGGTTTTGCCGAAAGCGATGGTGTCCCGGTAGCGGGAGACATCGGCGCCGGAGCGAATCAGTTCGCTGTACCAGGGCCCGTTGGCGGTATCGCCCAGCAGGATGGCGCCGGCGAGCCGGTTGCCATCCAGCAGCAGTTGGCCGTAGACCGCGTGGGTTCGGTCCTGCCATTCAATGATTTCGGTATGCTCGCCGGGGATTACCCGGCCACAGGAAAAAATGGGCAGATCGCTGATTTTCAGTCGGGTGGCCACTTCTCCGGGCTCAAATGCTCTGGCTCCCGGCACCTGGCAAAGATGCTGTGCCAGGATCCGGGCCTGCTCGTAACCGGGTTCGACCAGGCCAAAGGTGTGCTCCTGAAACTGACAGCACTCACCCAGTGCGTAGATATGCGGGTTGGACGTCATCAGGTTCGGAGTGACTCGAATACCCCGGTCACAGTTGAGGCCGGCGTCAGCTGCCAATCCCTTGTTGGGTTCAATACCGGTAGCAATAACCACCAGGTCCGTGGCCAGTACCGTGCCGTCACTCAGTTCCACGGCGCGGACCTGATTTCGGCCGAGCAGGGAGACCGGCGAGGTGCCGGTTCGGATACTCAGCCCCCGCTGCTGTAACTTCTGCTTCAGGATATCGCCGGCGATCGGGTTCAGCTGGCGGTTGAGCAGGTGGCCGCTGCGGTGCAGCACCGTAACGTCCAAGCCCCTGGTCCTGAGCCCTTCGGCCGCCTCCAGACCGAGAAAGCCGCCGCCGATGACCACGGCCCGACGGTGTGACTTTGCCTGCCGGATCAGCGTGCGGGTGTCGGCCAGATCCCGGAAGTTCATCACGCCGTCAAGGTCTTCACCAGGGAGGCCAAGGCGGGAGGGCCGTGCTCCGGTAGCCAGCACCAGCGTGTGATAGGACTGGGTGCGGCCACAGGCGGTTGTTACCTGGCGCTGGCCCGGACTGATATGGGTGACAGGCTCATGCTGGTACACCTGTATTCGGTGCTTGTGGAACCACTGCCAGGGTTTCAGTTCCAGATCGGTTTCCTGAATCTGATCGGCCAATAATGACGACAACTGGATCCGGTTGTAGGCAGCGAAGGGCTCACCGTTAAACACCACAATGCGGCTGAACGGATGCCCCTGGGCTACCAGTTGCTCCAGCAGCCGCTGCGCGACCATGCCGTGGCCGCAGATCACCAGCGGGTTGTCCTGTGTGTGTTCCATGGAACTGAACTCCTCCAGCAACGAAAAAAGCCGGAGCATCATGCTCTCCGAAGAGAACAGATGGTCCGGCACCAATGCCAACAACAATGATCTGATGGTCCGGCCTGATTCCATGGCCGGGACAGTCGTCCTTGCCTAAGTGTTTGCGATCTCCGTGCCAACTTTTTCAGGCTTTATTATTCAATAGCTTAGGCGAGTCCGCTGAAAGAGGCCGGCTGGTGGGCATCAAAAGAGTGCCCCGGGATGGGGCGAAACGCACGATGATTGGGCCGGAATGACTGGCCTGTAAATTGCTGCAGTCCGGGTAGAAAGGAACCAACTGTGTACCGACACCAGGAGCTGCACCATGAACACCAAACGCCATCCCCGTATGACCGCGACAGCGACTGCTGCGGAATTTCTGATGGCCTCCCGCCAGTGCGAGATCCGTAATCTGGAGTACTTTCTGCAGATGGGGCGGTTGGTGCAGAGCGTGGGCAATCTGGTCCATGGCCTGCAACGGGAGCGAGGCGCCACCAATCTTTATCTGGGGTCCGGTTGCCAACGCTTTGCCCGGGAACGTACCGCCATGGTCAAGGAAAACGACCAGTTGGCCGCTACCTTCCGGCAGGCATTGGCAGACATTCAGGAGGACCTCACCACCCATCCGGTCAGCAGCCCACTGCTCGGGCACATCGCCAGCGCCCTGCACAGCCTCGACCAACTGCCCGGGTTGCGGCAGCGGGTGAATGACCAGGAGGCCAGTGTTTCGGAGGCCACGGAGTGGTTCTGCGACAGTATTCATCAACTGATTACGGTCGTTTTCGAAGCGGCAGAAACCGTGGCAGAGCCTTCGATTGCGGGACTGCTTGTGGCCATGGTGCATGTCATGAACGGCAAGGAATATTGTGGTCAGGAGCGGGCCGCAGGTTCTGCGGGATTCTCCAGCGGACACTTCGATAACGCACTGTCACGGCGCATGATGCACCTGGTTGAAGCGCAGGAGCGGTGTTTTGAGGTCTTTGTCGGCTTCGCCAGTGAGGAGAGCCTGTCGCTCTGGCAAGCCCTGCGCGCTCACCCGCGGGAACTGGAAATTGAGCGGATGCGACAGATGGCCGTTTCGGTCGGGCCCTATAAGTCTCTGGATAAAGACATGGCCGACCGCTGGTTCAATCTGATGACAGAGCGCATGGACGATCTGAAGAAGATTGAGGATTCCGTTGAGAGCGCTTTCCACCATCGCTGTGTTGAGCGCTATACCGAAGCGCGCCACTCCCTGGCTCATCAGGAAACCCTGCTGGTCTCGCTGGAACAACGCCATGCCTCCACAACGCCCGTGCTGGTGGTTTGCGATAACGGTGTAGAGGCCGGAGCTGCCGATACGTGGGTCGGGGAAGGTGTCGGGCAGCAATCGGGCCGATCCATCTTTGACCTGGTCCAGGAACAGACCCGCCGCCTGCGCCAGATGTCTGAAGAATTGCAGAGCGCCAAAGAAGCTCTGGAAGATCGTCGTACCCAGGAAAAGGCCGTCCTGCTGTTGATGGAACACCGCAACATCAGCAATGACGAAGCCCACCGCCTGCTGCGAAAACTGGCCATGGACCAGGGCAAGCGACTGCCCGAAGTCGCCCGGGCACTGGTATCCATGGCAGGGGTCTTAAGCTGATACTTGAACCAGGCCGGGACGGGGCGCCCCGCCCCGGCATAAAGTCAGGCCGAAGCTGAATGCCTGGCTGCCGGCGCCTCGGGTTTTGCACTGCTGCCGCGGCGACTGTTCAGAGACTCCAGCTTGCGCTGCTTCTCGTATAGGAACGACAACACCTCCTGCCGGTAATGCACATATTGGGCATCGTCCGCCAGGGCCACACGATTGCGAGGCCTTGGCAGATCAATGTGCAGATCCTCCCCCACCGTGGCGGCAGGGCCGTTGGTCATCATGATAATGCGGTCGGACAACAGCACCGCCTCGTCCACATCGTGGGTAATCATGATCACGGTATTGTTCAGCTCCTGCTGAATTTCCATCAGTGAATCCTGCAAATGGGCCCGTGTCAGGGCATCCAGCGCCCCGAACGGCTCATCCATCAGCAACACACTGGGTTTCATGGCCAATGCCCGGGCGATGCCCACCCGTTGCGCCATCCCCCCGGAAATCTCGCCCGGCCGCTTGTTGGCGGCGTGGGCCATATTCACCAGTTCCAGGTTATGGGTAATCCAGTCCTTGCGCTCCTGCCGGGTCATCGACTTGCGAAACACCTGCCGGACCGCCAGTTCCACGTTTTCATACACCGTTAACCAGGGCATCAGGGCATGATTCTGAAACACCACCGCCCGCTCGGGACCGGGGGAATTTACCTCATGCCCATCCAGCACACAGCCACCCCTGGAGGCCTGCAGTAACCCGGCAACAATGTTCAGCACCGTTGATTTTCCGCAGCCGGAATGGCCGATCAGTGAAACAAACTCCCCTTTCTGGATCTTCAGGTTCACATTGTCCAGGGCAATGAAAGGCCCTTTCGGCGTATCAAACGCCATTTCAACACCGGTTAGTTCTAAATGTGGTTTACTCATGGAATTCACCTCAAAAGCAAGCGGAGCGCCGGGTGGGTTACGCCTCCCGAAACCCTCAAAAACATGGATGTTTTTGCGGAGCGTACATGGATGTACTCGCCGCGTGTTTCGGGAGGCGTAACCCACCCGGTGCGGCATGCTCCAGAACGGGATCACTCATTCCAGGCCACCTTCCGCTGAATCAACAGCATGACCCGATCCAGCAAGAACCCGATAAACCCGATGGCCAGCACCGCCACCATAATCCGACTCAAAGACTGGCTACTGCCATTCTGGAACTCATCCCAGACAAACTTGCCCAGCCCCGGGCTTTGCGCCAGCATCTCGGCGGCAATCAGCACCATCCAGGCAATGCCCAGCGACACCCGCAAGCCGGTAAAGATCATCGGCACCGACGAAGGCAACACCACCTTGCGAACGTGGGTCCAGAACGACAGCCGAAGTACCCGGGAGACGTTCAGCAGGTCGGGGTTTACCGCTGCCACTCCAACGCTGGTGTTGATCAGTGTTGGCCAAAGACTGCACAGAGTGACCGTAATCATCGAGGTCAGGAACGACTTCTCGAACATTGGATCGTCACTGACATAGGTGGCCGATACCACCATGGTCACCAGCGGCAGCCAGGCCAGCGGAGAGACCGGTTTGAAGATCTGGATCAATGGGTTCACCGCAGCCTGGAAATACCGGTTGAGGCCAAACACAATGCCCAGAGGTACTGCAATCAGCGACGCCAGGGCGAAACCGGCCAGCACCGTCAGCAGGCTGGTGACCACCTGGTCGAGAAAGGTGGGTGCGCCGGGGTAAGCCCGGATACGGACGTCGGCCTCAGGGTTGTCAGCCAGAATGCGGGCATTACGCTCTTCCTGCATGGTGATGAATTTATCCGCCCGTTCCCGCTGGCTAACATGCTCCTGCCACAGTTGTCCGGATTGTTCCCACACCTGCACCGGGCCGGGAAAGGCCCCCAGGGAGGTTTCCACCTGTGGCGCGGCCAGATGCCAGAAGCCCAGGAAGACCAGAATACCAACCAGTGGTAACAGCAGCTGCTTGGCCCGGCTGAGCCATTCGCCCGGTTGCAGACCGGAAATCAGCTGGCGGCTGCCACTGGCCATGGACTGACCGATTCTTGCGCTTAACGTTGTCATGTCAGGCCCTCCCTTACGGTGTCTCCGACCCTTTCAGGCCGATACTGAAACGGTTGATGTAGGCATTGGGTTCGCGCGGAGTGAAAGGGACGCCGTCAATCAGCTCACCCTGCATGGGGCGTTCGAAATTCTCCTGGGCAAAGTCCGGGAAATCACTGGCAGTCATCAGGCCGTCCTCGATCAGTGACTGGGCGGCTTCGGCGTAAAGATCGCCCCGATACACCCGGGCTGCGGTCTTCATATACCAGTCGTCGGATTGTGCTTCGGGAATCTGGCCCCAGCGCCGCATCTGACTCAGGTACCAGATCGCATCAGACGGATACGGATAGGTAGCGTGGTAGCGGAAAAAGACGTTGAAATCCGGTACTTCCCGGACATCGCCCTTTTCATACTCGAAGGTACCGGTCATGGAGTTGGCAATCACTTCCCTGTCGGCCCCCACGTAGCTGGGGCGGGCAAGGATGTCCACGGCGGCCTCCCGGTTGGCATTCTGGTTTTCGTCCAGCCAGTAAGCTGCGCGGATCAGAGCCCGCAGTAACCGAAGGTGGGTATTGGGGTTCTGCTCGGCCCAGGCTTCGGTGACTCCGAACACCTTTTCCGGGTTGTTGGGCCAGATTTCATAATCGGTAATCACCGGCACACCGATGCCCTTGAAAACCGCCTGCTGATTCCAGGGCTCGCCCACGCAGTAGCCCTGGATGGTGCCTGCTTCCATGGTGGCGGGCATCTGGGGCGGCGGTGTCACGGAGAGGTGCACGTCGGCCTGGATGGTGCCGCTGGTATCGCCGCGCTGGGGCGCGTAGAAGCCGGGATTCAGGCCACCGGCGGCCAACCAGTAACGCAGTTCGTAATTGTGAGTGGACACCGGAAACACCATGCCCATGCGGAAGCGCTCGCCGTTGGCGCGGGTCTGCTCAACCACTGGCTTCAGCGCGCTGGCTGAAATCGGGTGTTCCGGATGATCGCCTTCCATTTCCAGGTTTGGTTTCATCGCTTCCCAGACGTCATTGGACACGGTAATACCGTTACCGTTGAGGTCCATACTGAAGGCGGTGATGATATCGGCCTGGGTGCCATAGCCTATGGATGCGCCCAGAGGTTGGCCGGCCAGCATGTGGGCACCATCCAGTTCACCGGTGATGACCCGGTCCAGCAGCACTTTCCAGTTCGCCTGGGCTTCGAGTTCTACGAATAACCCTTCGTCCATGAAGTAGCCCTGTTCCCAGGCAACCGCCAGGGGCGCCATATCCGTGAGTTTGATAAAGCCAAGCTTGAGATCGGGTTTCTCCGCCGGGCCAATATCGGCCTGGGCCAGGGAACTCAGGCCGATCAGGGTGGCGGTCAGTAAAGGTCGAACATAATGGTTCACTGTCTTCATCGTGATGCCTCTCGGTTCTCTCATTTCAGACGCGCAAAAAAAAGCGCCTGCCTCCGTTGCCGGAGAGCAGGCGCCGATGCCTGTAAATGGGAGCTGTGATGTCGTGATGGTTCACTAACCACTCAGCACAAGCCGTGCCATTTAGGACTGTTTATATATTTCAGTAAGTTGCGGGCGCTCGTGTTGTTCCGGTTGGGGGATCAGGTTGTGTGGCGGGGTGGTTTTGGTGCAAAAAAAAGCCCTTTGCACCAAGGTGAACGCCCATCGATAGGCTTTTCAAGGAGGTCGTTTAACGGTGCACGTCGCTTCAAAACGCGCACCATGCGCCATTCAAGGCCCTTGGAGACATCAAATCGTGCGCTGGCCCCCTAATTGCTTTCTTTTATGGCAGACAACACAGGCAACGAAGCCCTCCCCCCGGCTCTGGAAACGGAAACCGGGTGGTGGGCTTTTTTGGTTCAAGAGCGAGGAACACCATGAAACACCACGACACGCCAGCGGACTCTATTGCCACCACCTGCCCTTACTGTGGAGTTGGCTGCGGTGTTCTGGCAGCCCCTGGCCATGTCGAAGGCGATCATCGGCACCCGGCCAATGGCGGACGGCTTTGCGTCAAAGGTTCTGCCTTACACGAGACGCTGGAGGATGCCAACCGGTTGCTGGTGCCAAAGGTTGCAGGCTTTGAGGTGACATGGGAGGAAGCCATTGACCGGGTAGCGGGGGCCATTTCCGATTCGGTGCGGGAGCATGGCGCGGAGTCCGTGGCCTTCTATCTCTCCGGGCAGCTACTCACGGAGGATTATTACATTGCCAACAAGCTGGCAAAGGGGTTTATCGGCACACCGCATGTGGATACCAATTCCAGACTGTGCATGTCCTCGGCCGTTGCGGCACATAAGCGTGCTTTTGGCGAGGACTGTGTTCCCGGTTGCTACGAGGATCTTGAGCTGGCGGACCTGCTGGTGCTCGCGGGCAGCAACGCCTCCTGGGCCCACCCGGTACTGTACCAGCGAATGAGTGCAGCGCGCCGTCAGGGACGGAGAGTGGTGGTCATCGATCCCAGAAAGACAGCGACAGCGGATCTCGCTGATCTGCACCTTCAGCTTCGCCCCGGAACCGACACCCTGTTGTTCAATGGCCTGTTGGTCTGGCTGCACGATCACGGGGCCCTGGCGGAGGACTACCTTGCAGAGCATTGTAACGGCTTCGAGGAAACCCTGGCGATCGCCCGATCCTGTGCGCCTTCCGTGCAAGCGGTAGCCAGGGGCTGCGATCTGGCAGTAGAAGAGGTGGAGTGTTTCTATCGATGGTTTGCAGACACCGGACGGACAGTGACCGCGTTTTCCCAAGGCATTAATCAGTCGGTTGCTGGTACGGATAAGGCCAACGCCATCATTAACTGCCATCTGGCTACTGGCCGGGTGGGCCGACCGGGAGCGAGCCCGTTTTCGCTGACGGGACAACCCAATGCCATGGGTGGCCGTGAAGTTGGCGGGCTGGCCAATACTCTGGCAGCCCATATGGATTATGACACCCCGGGCGCTTTGCTCAGGGTTTCGGATTTCTGGCACAGCGAGAAGATGGCCCGTGGTCCCGGCCATAAAGCGGTGGACCTGTTCGAGGCAGTCCATCGGGGAGAGATCCGGGTACTCTGGGTGATGGGCACCAACCCCGCAGTCAGCCTGCCGGGCAGCGAACGTATTCACCAGGCACTGTCCCGTTGCCAGACTCTGATCGTCTCGGATTGTGTGGCCCAGACCGATACCACGCAGTTTGCCGATATTCTCTTGCCGGCTGCCGGTTGGGGCGAGAAAGATGGAACGGTGACCAATTCCGAACGGCGCATTTCACGCCAACGCCGGTTTTTGCCCCTGCCGGAGCAGGTCCGGCCGGACTGGCAGATTATTCGGGACGTTGCCTGTTCGCTGGGTCATGCACATGCTTTCGATTACACATGCCCTGCCGATATCTTTCGCGAACATGCGGTGTTGTCCGGTTATGGTAACGGAGGCGAGCGTGTGTTCAATATCTCCGCCTTGTCTCAACTCAGCAATCAGGAGTACGACGAGCTGGCGCCGGTGCAGTGGCCGGTCACGGATGGTAACCCCGGGGCCTGGTTGCAAACCCGTCGGCTATTTGGGAACGGGCAATTTCCCACGCCGGATGGCCGGGCACGATTGGTGCCCGTGTCCAGTTTGCCGCCCGGGCAGCTGCCTGGACACCGGTACCCGCTGGTGGTGAATACCGGCCGAATCCGTGACCAATGGCATACCATGACCCGAACGGCCCTGGCACCCAGGCTGTTTGCCCATCGCAGCGAGCCGTTCATAGAGTTGCACCCGGCGGACATTGCCGGCTTTGGTTTGATTGAAGGTGCCCTGGCAGTGCTGCGTGGGCCGGGTAATGCAGGCTACGTTGGCCGGGTCCGGGGCAGCACCGGCCAGCGCACAGGTGAAGTGTTTGTGCCCATCCACTGGAATGGCCGGTTTGCCTCCTCTGCTTTGGCGTCCAGCCTGATCCGTCCGGTTGTGGACCCCATTTCCGGTCAGCCAGAAGGCAAGCATGGTGTGGCGACCATCCGGCCTCTGGTGACCCGCTGGCAGGCGAGGCTATTGCTGCGTGATCCCCGCCTTGCCTCGTTGGACCACACCGCTCTTGCCTACTGGAGCTGCCAGCGCCTGCCGCACAGTCACGGCTGGTGGTTCGCCGGTGGCCACGAGATGAACTGGCGGGACTGGGGGCACCGGTGTTTTTCGCGGGAACCGGAACTGGTTATGGAAGACCGCGCGAGACAGCGCTACCGGGCCGCCTGGCTTAGTGGCGATCGACTGGACGCCGTGTTGCTGGTTGAGCCCTGTGTCCAGACCATGCCGGATCTGGACTGGCTGGACAGTTGCTTTGGCAAAGGTGAGCTGGCGCCGGAACAACGCCGCTCGTTACTGGCGGCAGGCACAGTGGAAGGGGAAGCGTCAGGGCCGATTATCTGCAGTTGTTTTGGCGTGGGTGAGCACCAGATTGCCCAGGCCATTGAACAGGGCATGGCCAGCCCCGAAGCACTGGGTGAGCAGCTGAAGTGTGGCACCAACTGTGGCTCCTGCCTGCCGGAGATCCGGGACCTGCTGGCGCGCACCGGGGCTCGGGAACCTGCCTGAATCAGGCCGCGGCCGCCCGCCTAAGCAGCGACAATGGTACCCGATAGCGAAGGATCCGGGCATGCTGGCTGACAGTCACCGTGCAGGTCTTGCGGTTAACGCGTACCACCTGGCCCCGCTTCTCGCGCCGGCCATCGCCGAACACCACCGAATCCCCCACCTGCCAGCGCCGGTGCTCCGCAGCGGGACTCGGAAATTCAAAGGGTCTACTGGGTAGCGCTATCCCGCAGTCGCTGGCCAGCCCGGACAGGTAACGTCGGGTAACGTCGGCTGCACCGCTATGATGCAGCTCGTCCAGGGCTTCATAGAAATGCCGGTTGTGAACGGAGCCGTAATGCCGTTGCCCGGCGCTGTGCTGCAGCAAATGGGCAAACTCATGGCAGCAGGTATGCGCCAACAGGTTCAGCACAGTTACCTCGCCCCCGAAATAACCCCGGCCACGGATCTCCCGGGTTGATAGCCAGCCCTGGGCGGTGGCCGGTTGATGCTTGGCGGCGATCATCCGGGCTCCGTAGGTAATCAGGTGCTGTTTCTTGCGAGGATCAAAACGGTGGTAGGTGGCCTGGCCCGAGCCGACCCGCAATGCCAGCCCGGCGCCCGGATTTGCCTGCTGAACCCAGCCTTCAGCCGGCGTCCAGAGAATGTCCCGGGTGGTCTGGCACATGAGGGTGCCAATCTGCCTTGCTGTTTGCGATTGAGTGGGGGTCACAAAATGTACCGGTGGCGCTTGATCTCGAATGTCAGGCAGCTATTTTCCAGTAATTTGCTGGTGAAAACAAAAACGGCCGGCCCGAGGGCCAGCCGTTTTCCTGCGATCGAACCTGAGGGATCAGGCTTCGACCGGGGAACGCCAGTCGTCAGCACCGGAAGTGCCGGCAACAGCGTGTTCCCAGGTAACCTTACGGTAGGCCAGGGATACTTCTACCAGTTGGGTGAACTCGGCCTTGGCCGGATCCTGGCAGTGGGGCATGTTGCAATCGATGTTGATGATGGTGGCATCTTCCAGGATGGTGGAGAAGAAGTGCTCCTGTTTGCCTTCTACGGAAGTGCGGTACCACTTCAGCTCTACCTTCGGCAGCATTTCGCCGGAAGCCAGGGCGTTGTACATCAGCGGAGTGGCTTTGTTCAGGGCCGCAGTGAACTTGAACGGCTTGTGAACACGCTGACCGGAAGGCTGACCGGACTGGGGATCCGTTGGAACGGTAACAACGTGGCTGAATTCCTGGACCAGCACTTCGTCTTCATGACCTTCAACGTAGATGTTGCCTACGGAATCGGAAGTGAACGCGCCAGCGGTGATGTTACCCTGGGTTTGGCCTTCGATGCTGATATAACAAGGAGTTGGCATAGTCTGCTCCATGACAATGTTGTGAATGAGTGTCCCAAGGATGTTCCCTGGACGGCATAATAGATAACAATCGCCGTGCCAGTTGTTGAATGTATTGATATAACAACTAGTTACGTGGAGTTCGGGCAATGTCTGAGTGTCTTCGGGCAAGGCGTTGCTTGGCGGGCGGGCGAGCTTTTGCTGGCTGGGCAATAAATGGCCCGGGGCTCAGTTCCAGGAGCCACTGGCCAGGGAGGTTAATAGTGCCAGCAGGAGCAGGGCCGAGACGCCTTGCCAGAAACGCACCGGATGCCGCTCCATGAGAGGTGGATGGTGTCGGGCACGCCAGTCTCGTCCGGGGTGTCGGAGTTCGTAGAGCAGTTCCGATAACGCCGGGTAGCGGCGATGGGGCTCCGGATGGGTAGCCCGGGCCAGGGTGGCATCCAGCCACGGCGGCAGGTCTTCACGCCAGGCCCTGGCGGGCCGGTATGTCAGAGCCTGTAGTTGTTTGCGAGTGCGGATGCGGGGTACATCGGTATGGTAGGGCAGGCGCCCGGTTAATAGTTGATAGATAATCACGCCCAGGGCGTACTGGTCCGACTGCCAGCTGCCGGGTTCGCCGAGAAAGAGCTCCGGCGCCGAGTAGAGGGCGGCTCCAACCGGATAGCAAGCGGCAGGCTTGCCCGCTTCTTCCAGACCGGCGACCCGGGTGGCTCCGAAATCGACCAGCATGGCGCGGCCATCCGGTGTGATCAGGACATTTTCGGGTTTCAGATCCTGGTGCACCATTTCCAGCCGGTGGAAGGCCCTGAGCCCCCGGATAATCTGCTCGGCCAGTTGTCGCACGGTTTCCAGATCTGGCTGCGGGTGATCAAGCATCCATTGCCGCAAGGTACAACCTTCTACAAAGTCAGTAGCCAGATACAGGCAACTTTGCGGACGCTCCGGGGCAAAGATGGCAACCACATGGGGGCTCTGAACGCGCTGGGCAATCCAGCGTTCAGTAACGAATCGCTCCAGCTCATCCGGATACTGCCGCAACTCCATCGCCGGGAACTTAATTGCGGCTTGCTTCCCGGACCTCTCATCCCTGGCCAGGTAAACGTGGCTTCGGCTGCTGATATGCAGGGCCCGGATGATTCGGTAGCCGTCCAGCACCTCACCGGGAGCGGGCTCGCGCGCGAATGGCAGTTCGCGATAGGCTTTCTGGGCGCTGGTGTCCTGTGTCCGAGAGGGTAACCGGGTTACCCGCAATACCTGGACCGTCAGGTTATCCTCACTTCCCCTTTCCAGGGCGAGTTGGGCCAGCGACCGGGCGGCGTGATCCAGATCGTCCCCGTTGTCGGCAAGGCAGTGGGTGATATCACCGGCCGAGAGCCGTTCGTAAACACCATCGGTCATCATCAGAAACACGTCGTTCCGGTGCAGGGCGAGACTGCGATACTCGATATCCAGTTGCGGGCTCAGTCCAAGAGCCCGGTTCAGGCAGCTTTCCTCGGCCGAAAGCCAGACCCGGTGGTCGGTTGTGAGTTGTTCCAGAGTGTTGCCCTGAAGCCGGTAGATACGGGCGTCTCCCACATGAAACAGGTGCGCCGTTGCGGATTTCAGAACCAGGGCACTGAAGGTGCAGACGTAGCCCCGGTCCTGGTCATAGCGATATCGGCTTTGCCGGGTCTGAGCGTGTAGCCAGGCATTGGTCGCCCGAACTACCCGTTCGGCCGATTGTTTCACCGACCAGCTCTCGGGGGTTGAGTAGTAGTCGCTCAGGAAGCCGGCCACTGCAGCTTCACTGGCTACCTGGCTGACATTGCTGGAGCTGATGCCATCGGCGATCACCGCCGCAATGCCTTTGCTGTGGCGCTGATGATTGTCGGGTATCAGCAGGCCGTGGAAATCCTGATTGGCGGGTTTCCGACCGGCGCTGCTGAATTGTCCGGCTTCTATCGTGAGCTGTTCGCAGTTGGACATGAATATGAGCCACTGAAGCCCGCCGGTGTGTGCGGCACCGGCGGGGCCTTAGTGGTAATCAGGCGCTGCGGGCGCTGACGGGTTCGCGGTAGTCTGTTGCCAGGGTGCGCTTGGGTGCGGTGCGAACGTGGGTGGCGTAAAGCGTCAGTCCAGTGAAGGACAGGCCACCTACCAGGTTGCCCAGAACGGTGGGGATCTCGTTCCAGATGAAGTAATCCATGATACTGAACTCGCCGCCCATCATCAGCGCAAACGGGAACAGGAACATGTTGACGATGGAGTGCTCAAAGCCCATGTAGAAGAACAGCATGATCGGCATCCACATGGCCAGTACCTTGCCCTGGACCGTGGTGGAGATCATCGCGCCCACCACGCCCATGGATACCATCCAGTTACACAGTACACCCCGCAGGAAGATGGTGAACCAGCCAGCCACACCATGTTCGGCATAACCCAGGGTACGGGCCTTGCCGATCGAGGCAATTTTGTCCCCGACCACTCCGGCTTCGGTGTTGAAACCGTAGGTGAAAACAAAGGCCATGATGGTGGCAACCGTCAGGGCGCCGCCGAAGTTACCCAGGAACACCCAGCCCCAGTTTCGAAGGATGCCGCGGGTATCCACCCCGGGGCGTCGGTCGAGAAGGGCCAGCGGGGTCAGCATGAACACCCCGGTGAGCAGGTCGAACCCCATCAGATAAAGCATGCAGAACCCGACCGGAAACAGCAGTGCGCCGACCAGCGGGCTGCCGGTCTGTACGCCGACGGTAATGGCGAATACCGCCGCCAGTGCCAGGATGGCCCCGGCCATAAAGGCCCGGATGAGGACATCCCGGGTGGCCATGTAGATTTTTGATTCACCGGCGTCCACCATCTTGGTGACGAACTCCGAAGGCATGATGTAAGACATAGTGTGTTCCCCTGATCGCTTTCTGGTTATCTGGAGCCAACAAAAAACGGCGCCCTCATTGCCTGCCCGGTAGGGGCTGGAATGAGTAGACGCCGTCGTCTGAACAGAATGTGCGCGGGCAGCCTGAATGAAGATGAACAGGCTATCTGCTGAGGATGTCTGAGCAGAGAGTGTGCCAGTGTTGGGAGCTTTCAGGGTTTGATTTAAGAATCAACAGGTTGAGTGAGGGGATCGGTTGCGGTTTCGTGCCTGCTTTGCTGGTCGGCGCACCGGCAGAGTGCGCCCTGCCTTTCCTTGGTGCCTGGCAGGGAGTGAGTCAGCGCAGATTAAAACGGACTGGCAAAGCGTAGGTAAAGGACTTGCCGCGCATGGAGTCCGGCACGGCTGGCAGTGGCGCGGCCTGCGCCAGCATGGCCAGAGCGGCGTCGTCCAGCAGTGGGTGCCCGGAACTGTCGCGCAGCGAGTGTTCCACCAGCGAGCCATCACGCCGGAACTCGAAGACAATCACCGGTGTACCCTCCTGGCCTAGCCGGCGGGCACGGCGAGGATACTCGTAATAGCGCGCCAGGTGCCGGCTGAGCTTGCTCAGGTAGCTGTCTACCTGTGATGACTGACCGGCATTCTGTAAAGGTACCGCGCTTTGGTTGGTGTTACTGTCCGCTTCTTCGCCCTGAGGTTGTTCTGGGCTTTCTGCCACGGCCTCGGTGGGACTGGATTCTGGCTCCTGCGGTGTGGGGGCAGGTTCTGGTATTGGCTCAGGTTCTGGTTCTGGCACGGGTTCAGGTTTCGGTTCTGGCTTTGGCTCTGGTTTGGGCTCTGGTTTGGGCTCTGGCTTGGGCTGCGGTTCTGGCTCTGGAGCCGGTTCGGGTTCCGGCGCGACCTCCGGCTTTGGCTCTACCGATTTCCTGCCGGCGAGATTGATCTTGATTGCGGGGGCGGTGTTCACGGCACTGTCGCCCAGAACCGGCATCTCCAGGATTTCCTCGGGCGTGGCCAGGATTGCTGCAAGGGCGGTTGCGATCATGGCGATGATCAGGAACAGGGCCTTGTGTAGCCGACCTGCTGTTGTCATGTGGCAGGCTCCGTGAGCAGCAGAACTTCCGAATAACCGCCCTCTTCCAGAATCCTGAGCAAGTCCTCCAGCTCGGTCATGGTCAGGCTTTGATCCGCCGCAATCTTCAAGGGTACGTTCTCATCCGGAGCCGGAAGCGCGGCAAGCAGACTCTCGCGGGTCTGGTGCTTGCCTTCGACCTGCCATTGGCCATCGGCCTGAACCATCATGTCGGCTTCGGGTGCCTGCTGATCCGGACTCTGCTCGGTGCCAGGCAGTTCTGGCAGCGGCTCGTTGGTGAGTTGTCCGGCCACAATGAAAAACATCAGCAGCAGAAACACCAGATTGATCAAAGGCAGCAACGCGTCTTCAACGCGTTCCAGAAGGCCCTTGCCAGAGGTTGATGGGGGTGGAACCAGTTCTGTCATGAGTCAGGCGTGTTCGCACGCTTCCAGTGAGGTTCAATGCCAGCGTTATCCAGCGCACTGAGGGTCCGGGTGAAATGGGCCAGGCTGGTATCGGGTGTTGTGGCCAGATTGGCTTCACTCACACCTTCAACGTTCAGCGTCGACAGTAACTGCGCCAGGGTGTGATCCTTCTCCTTCCAGCGCACCGTGCCATCGGCATTGACTCTGAGTTCTGGTAGAGGCTCACCCGTGGCAGTGCTCTGCTGGCCGGTATTGTTCGCCAGTTCCAGGTAATCTACCGGTAGCAATCGGGTGGTGAGCATAAAGAACACCAACAGGATGAACACCACATCGATCAGTGGTGTTATCCGGATGGGAATCGGGCGGTTTGGCCGGGGGTCAACCAGCTGCATGAGCCAGCCGCTGATTATCGCCTACCGAGTAACCCCGGTCAGTCTCTGCTGCTCTGTTAGCGCGGGGTTCGGCCACCGGTGTAGCTGGTTCGGCCTGCGTGGCCTGCTCGTTGCCAGGTAAAACGTTGAAGACGCTGACCAGGGCGCTGTTGATGGTTTTGTGAATCCGGCGCAGACGGAACTCGATCCAGGCCGCCAGAGCCGCAAAGGGAATGGCCACCACCAGGCCTGCGGCTGTCGTGGTCAGCGCCTCATAGATGCCACCGGACAGCTGGCTGGCGTTGGCGCGGCCGTCGGTCGCCGCCATCGCGCTGAATGCCTCCATCATGCCCATTACAGTGCCCAGCAGGCCCAGCAACGGGGCCAGAGCAGCAATCACTTCGATGATTTTTAACGGTGCCTCGAACGGTTCCAGCGCCGCTTGTGCATCCCGTACTGCCGTTTCCCGCACCGCACTGATGTTCGGATTGCTTTTGCTGGCGGTCATGGTGTTGACCAACAGATGCATCAGTGGATTGGTGCG
>NZ_DIHV01000032.1:0-8328 GCF_002420325.1 Marinobacter sp. UBA5687 | reverse complement strand
CTGGGCCCGGACGACGAACTCCAGGCCTGGATCCAGCAACAGTTCGATGCGCCACTGGATGCCAGCGCTTTGGCACGCAACGCCGATTCGCCCCAGGCAGCCCGGGAAATCTACGTCGTCAGCGCCGTGATGATTGACGAACAGAACCCGATGGAGCGTGCCTGGCTCGAACAACTGGCCGGTGCCCTGAAGATAGAACCCAATCTGGCCAGGGAGCTTGAACAACAAGTGCTGGCTGCCAGTTAATCAATCACAGCAGACGGCACCGGACTCCCCGGTGCCGAATCCAAGTCAGGCCTTCTTAACAAACTCCGACTTGAGCTTCATGGCCCCCACACCATCAATCTTGCAATCAATGTCGTGATCGCCATCCACCAGGCGGATGTTCTTGACCTTGGTTCCCACCTTCACCACCAGGCTGGAACCCTTCACCTTCAGATCCTTGATTACGGTGACGGTATCGCCATCCTGCAGCTCATTGCCATTGGCATCACGAACCACCTTGCCTGCTTCAGCCGCTGCCTGCTCGGCCTCCGTCCATTCATGGCCGCACTCCGGGCACACCAGCTGAACGCCATCTTCGTAGGTGTATTCAGAACTGCACTTGGGGCAAGGGGGCAACTGAGACATTATCATTTCCTGTTAACTGAATGAGCACAGGATTATACCACTATTGCCCCGGCGCCACCCTCGCCAGAATGTCCGGGTTCTCCGACAACGGCAACGCCAGAATCACCCCTTCATTCGAAGCCGGAAAAATGCCCGTCAACGCTGTCACATTCACCTGGTGTGAGACCATCACCACCGGCATGCCGGGCCCAAGGGCATTCACCAAGTTGATGGTTTCACGGGTCTGTTGCGGGCCATCGCCCCGGTTGCGAAAAAATGAATTCAGAGCCGGCCACTCAGTCACTGGCCCCATATTCATTTCCTGGGCGGTCTCAAGACATCGACACCACTGGCTGGAAAACACCCTCGCCTCATCAATTCCATGTTCTGCCAGAAACGCTTTCCACGCCCGGGCCTGCTCACGCCCCGTGTCGTTCAGGTTCCTCTGGGTACTGCAATCTCCGAGCACAAACCCGACTGGATCACCGGTGCCTGGAGCCAGGGCATGACGCAGCATCAAAACGGCTCTCCCCTCTCTAAGGGCAGCCCAGGCGTCCTTTTCTGAGGCATGGGTTTGAGAAAACCCAAAAGCGCCGATGGCCATCAAACAAAACACAAACGCTTTCATAATGATTCCTCAAAGACTCCGTCAGCGCGCATATCGCGGCGGTATCACCAGTGCCAGATCTGTGTCATTGGGGGCTACTTTCCAAAAATTTCGAAGGCCATGGATGGCCTGAGAGAAGCGCACATGGATGTGCTCGTAGCGGTTTTTGGAAAGTAGCCCCCAATGACACAGGCACCCAATGTCTTACCGCCTAATAGCCAATACGCGGAACCAAACTAACAGGCTCACCCCATGAAAGGTTAAACTGACCACCAGCCAAACCAACGAAGGAAAACCGAAATGCCAATCTGGGTCGACGCCGATGCCTGCCCCGTTCCCATCCGGGAAATCCTCTGCCGTGCCGCTACCCGCTGGCAAATCCAGACCACCTTCATCGCCAACCACGCCATCAGCCTGCCACCAAGCCCACACATCAGCCGCCGGCAAGTCCCCCACGGTTTCGACGTTGCAGACAACGAAATCATGGACCAGATGAGCAAAGGCGATCTGGTGATTACCCAGGACATTCCCCTGGCCGCCGAAGCCATCGAAAAAGGCGCCGACGTCTTCAACCCCCGTGGGCAGGCCTTCACCAAAGAAAACATCCGCCAGCGCCTTGCCATGCGCAACTTCATGGAAGAAATGCGCAACGCCGGCCAGGTAACCGGCGGGCCGGCCCCGTTCAGCCAGGGAGATCGAAAAGAGTTTGCCGACCAGCTGGATCGGTGGCTGCAAAGAAACGCACGCAAGTGAAAATGATTCTGTTTTAATAAATGAAAGAATCCGCTACCCTTCCCGCCTCTGATAACCAGACAGCAGAAGGAAGCGGAACATGACCACACGCGCCCAGCACACCAGCAGCTTTGCCGCTCTCGGCCGCCTGCTTCGATACGCGCGTGGTTACCGGCGCCAGATCATCGCCGCCACCACCTGCTCCATCATCAACAAGCTCTTCGACATTGCTCCGGAAATACTGATCGGCGTCGCCATTGATGTGGTGGTGAATCAGGAGGAAAGCTTTGTCGCCGGCCTGGGCTTTGAAACCGCGCAGGAGCAAATCACCATCCTGGCGGTGCTCACCTTCTTCATCTGGGCGGGCGAGTCGCTGTTTGAGTACCTGTTCCAGATTCTCTGGCGTAACCTGGCCCAGCGACTACAGTCCGATCTCCGGCAAGACGCTTATGAACACGCCCAGCGTCTGGACATGAGTTTCTTTGAGGCGAACAGCTCCGGGCAACTGGTCGCCACCATGAACGACGATGTAAACCAGCTGGAGCGTTTCCTGGATGGCGGCGCCAATGCCATGATCCAGGTAGCGGTTACCGTAGTAGCTGTGGGTGCCGTGTTCTTTGTGCTGTCGCCACTGATTGCCCTGCTGGCGTTCACACCGATTCCCCTGATTATCTGGGGCGCCTTCTATTTCCAGCGCAAAGCCGGTCCGCTGTACGCAGACGTAAGGGAGAAAGTAGGCGACCTCTCCAGCCGCCTGGCCAACAATCTGGGTGGCATCGCCACGATCAAGAGCTTCACCGCCGAACAGCGGGAAGCCAAACGCCTGAAGGACGCGAGCGAAGCCTATGTTGATGCGAACCGCCGCGCCATTCGTATCAGCTCCGCATTCATTCCGGTCATTCGAATGGCCATTCTGGCAGGCTTCCTGGCCACCTTTACCGTTGGCGGCATGATGGCGCTGGAGGGCAGCCTGAACGTCGGCGCATACGGGGTTCTGGTGTTCCTCACCCAGCGCCTGCTCTGGCCCCTGACCGGCCTGGCGGAAGTGATCGATCTGTTTGAACGGGCCATGGCCAGCACCCGGCGGATACTCGATCTGCTCTCCGAACCGGTAAACGTTCGGGATGAAGCCGGCAAGACACTCGAACAGCCAGTACGTGGAAAGGTCTCATTCAACCAGGTGAGCTTCCGATACGCCGGCAGCGGCGCAGGCATACAGGACATTACCCTGAACGTTCCTGCAGGCAATACCCTGGCATTGGTAGGCGCCACCGGCTCCGGCAAGTCCACGTTGATCAAGCTGTTGTTGCGGTTCTACGACCCCTCCCATGGCGACATCCGGATTGACGGCCAACCGATCCGGGAGGTGAGCCTGAAATCCCTGCGCGATGCCATTGGCCTGGTCAGCCAGGATGTTTACCTGTTTGAGGGCAGCATCCGCGACAACCTTGCCTATGGCAAACCCGATGCCAGCGAAGAAGAGATCATTGATGCCGCCCGTACTGCCGAGGCCTGGTCCTTTATTGAGGCGCTACCGGAAGGCCTGGACACACCAGTAGGTGAACGAGGCATTCGCCTGTCCGGCGGCCAGCGTCAAAGGCTGTCCCTGGCCCGGGCGCTGCTGAAGAATCCACCCATCCTGGTGCTGGACGAAGCAACCAGTGCCGTGGATAACGAAACCGAAGCCGCCATCCAGCGCTCGCTCAGGCGCATCGGCCATAATCGCACGGTGATCATGATTGCCCACCGGCTTTCCACCATTGTAGATGCCGATACCATCGCCGTGGTTGAGAATGGCCGGATTGTCGAGGAAGGCGACCACAACAGCCTGATCCACAATAACGGCGCCTACGCCGCACAATGGCGCGTGCAAACAGGTCAGGCGTAAGAAGGTAATGCTGCTTACCACTTATTATTGATAGGTATTCGCATTTAGATTATCCTGCCACCCACATAAACAGGGGAATCTGAATGTCCGCGTTTTTCGAAGTCCGCGACCTCGCTGTCCACATTGGCAGCACGGCTATCCTTCATAACATTAGCCTGGCCTTTAACGAAGGCCAGGTAACCGCCCTGCTTGGCCACAACGGCTCGGGCAAATCCACATTGCTGAAAACACTGGCCAGACAGATTCCGGCCTGTGCCGGTGAGGTCAGGCTTGAGGGTAAAACCGCGAAAAGCCTCGGCGCCCGCGCCTTTGCCCGGATTGTCGGCTACCTGCCCCAGCACCCGCCCGGCACCGATGGCCTGACGGTCCGGGAACTGATCGCGCTGGGCCGCTACCCCTGGCGAGGCCCGCTTGGCCGCTACAGCGATGCGGATTACGCGCTGATTGATCAGGCGATTGCCGACACAGACCTTAAACCTTTTGAACACCGCGCTGTCGATACCCTTTCCGGTGGTGAACGCCAACGGGCCTGGATTGCCATGTTGCTGGCCCAGCAAACCCGCTGCCTGCTGCTGGATGAACCCATCTCCGCCCTGGATGTGAAGCACCAGGTGGAAACGCTGCGTCTGGTGCAGCGCCTTGCCAGCCAGCGAGAACTGACCGTGATTGTGGTACTGCACGATGTCGATCTGGCCTCCCGCTTCTGCGACCGGTTGGTAGCCCTGAAAGCGGGCCAGGTGGTGGCCGATGGCACGCCGGCGGAGATCATGGACAGCCAGATTCTGGAGTCCATCTACAGCGTCCCCATGGGCGTGATGGAGCGGGCACCGGGGCAATGGGTTTCCTATGTCCATTAACCCAAAAGCTATCATGCTTGGCGCTCTGCTCCCGTTATTGCCAATTGCAGGAACGGCCCAGACCTGGCAACACGAAGGCGGCACGCTAACCCTCGACGCCCCCCCTGAACGCATTGTCGCGCTGAACTGGGCCGCCACCGAATCCCTGCTATTGCTGGGCATCTCCCCCGTTGGCGTGGCCGATAAGGCCGGCTACGCCACCTGGGTTCAGGAGCCGGAACTGCCTGAGGGTGTTGCCAATGTCGGCACACGGGTCGCTCCCAGCCTCGAGGCGATTGCAGAGCTGAAACCCGATCTGATCGTCACCAGCACCGAAATGGCTCCGGCGGCCGAACTGTTGGAACGAATTGCGCCCACCTACGTCATCAGCGTGTACAAAAAAGGCGCTCGACCGTACGACAAGGCCCGGGAAATGCTGACAACCCTGGGCGAAATCACCGGCCGAAAAGATCGCGCCGAGGCGGTAATGGCGGATATCGAACAAACCCTGAACCAACAGCGGAAACGGCTGGAGCAAGCCGGCATCACCGACAAGCCGGTAGCCCTGGTGAACTTTCTGGATGACCGCCATGTACGCATCTATGCCCCCAACGGCCTGTTCCAGACTGCCCTGAAAAGCCTTGGGCTAACCAATGCCTGGCAACAGCCGGGCAACTATTGGGGATTTTCAGCCATAGGCCTCGAGTCTGTGGCGGATGCCAGGAACAGCCGCATCGTGGTGATAGACCCCCTGGTGCCGGGGCTAGCCGACAGTCTGGCCAACAGCCCGTTCTGGACCTACCTGCCACCAGTGCGAGACGAGGAGATCTACCGGATTCCTGCTGCCTGGCCTTTCGGTGGCGTATACCCGGTGAAACGCCTGGCCGTTGCCCTGACCAACGCTCTGGTGGAAGGGGGCAGCGACAATGTCCGTTGAGTCTACCCTGCGCGTTTCCAATCGCCCAGAAATTCCCGCCAGGCTGCCCGTTGCAGTCGCTCTACTCTGGCTGGCCGCACTGGCCACCAGCGCCTTGCCCTGGCTCGATCAGCTACAGCTTCCACAACTTATATCGGCGTTCTGGACGTTTGATGGCAATAACTACGCCTCCGTTTTGGCCCACTTCAGCTGGGCACCGAGGGTCTCCATCGCGATACTGATTGGTTGCGCGCTGGGGCTGGCCGGAGCCGTTACCCAGCAGGTGCTGGGTAACCCACTGGCTTCACCCACCACTCTGGGCGTGGAGGCCGGGGGCCAGTTTGGCATCACCCTTGCTACCTTATTCGCTCCGGGCTTGCTCGCCTTCAGCCCCGACCTGGCCGCCGTGGCCGGCGGCTTGCTCGCCATCGGTCTGGTCATCCTGCTGACCTGGCGGCTCGGCTTCTCGCCGGTCACCGTGATTCTGGCCGGGCTGGTTGTCACCTTCTTTCTGGGCGCCATCAATATGGCATTCCTGCTGCTGAAAGGTGAATGGCTCGGCAATCTGTTTATCTGGGGTGCAGGATCCCTGGTGCAAAACAACTGGGCGCCCTTCTTTGATCTGCTCCCCCGGGTACTGGTTATTGCGGCTTTGATGGTGGCCCTGATGCGTCCGTTACAGCTGCTTCAGCTCGGCCAGGCATCGGCAAACTCACTGGGGGCGAAGGTGTCCCTGCTTCGTGCTGTTGCACTGTTTCTGGTGGTGATCATGAGCTCACTGGTGGTCAGCCGGGTGGGCGTGGTCGCCTTTGTGGGGCTGGCTGCACCAGTACTGGCGAGGCTTCTGGGGGCCAGAAGCCTAACTGAACGACTGCTATGGAGCACCCTGGCAGGTGGCGGCCTGCTGTTGCTGGCCGACACCCTCGCCCACTGGGCCACCACCTGGGATGGCGGGTCTCTTATACCCACCGGTACGACCACCGCACTCATTGGCGGGCCAATCATTCTTCTGGCCCTGCAAGGCTTCCGCAACACCCATCATATGCCCGGTCAGGACAGCAGCCCCGCGGGGTTTCTGCCCCGCCGGCGACATCCCGCAATGGTCGCCGCAGCCCTGTGCTCGTTACTGGCCCTGACCATCATTCTCTCCATGGGCTGGTCTCCGGGCCTTGAAGGCTGGAACTGGACGCCCGTAGCACAGTGGACAGACGCGTGGGTATGGCGGGGCCCGAGATTGATGGCCGCCATCCTGGCCGGAATGGCGCTGGGTATGGCCGGCACCCTGATCCAGCGGATGACCGGCAACCCCATGGGCAGCCCGGAACTGCTGGGCATCAGCGGCGGAGCAGCGTTAGTGATGGTAGTTCTGGTTCTGACCGGGCTGGAGATTGGCCGGCTTGGCCAACTGGCCGCCGCCACGGTGGGTGCCGCCGGCGCCCTGGGGCTGTTACTGCTGCTGGCCCGCAAGCACCACTTCGCAGGCAATCAACTGTTGCTTGGCGGCCTGGCGCTGTACGTATTCATGGATGCCGGCCTGAGGCTGGTAATGGCCTCTGGCGGCACCGTTGCCTCTCGCCTGCTGAACTGGATGTACGGTTCAACCTGGCTGATCTCGGAATCTGAAGCCTTCGGTTTACTGGCACTGGTGGTCAGCCTCGGTGCTTTGCTGTTGCTTGCCCTGCGACCGCTTACGCTGTTGCCGCTGGGTGAAACATCGGCTTCGTCCCTCGGCCTGAGGGTACCGCGGGCACGGCTTCTGCTATTGGTGCTGGCTGCCGTGCTTACAGCAGCGTCGACTGTGGTCATCGGTCCATTAAGCTTCGTCGGGTTGATCGCCCCGCACCTCGCCCGGGTACTGGGACAGCAGACCGTGGGCCGGCAAATGCTGGTCGCGGCCCTGGCCGGCGGACTACTGCTCTCCTTGGCAGACTATCTGGCCCGGGTTCTGGTGTATCCCAATCAGCTACCCGCCGGGCTGCTGGCAGCCCTGGTCGGCGGTTTGTACTTCCTTTGGGGGTTGAGCCGTCATGGTCGCGCTTGAGACAGGAACGCAGTGGCTGGCGGATTATCACAATCTGTTGGCCCGCCACAGCCTTGATGGTAATGCGCTACTGAGCAACGCATTGACACCCGCCAACCGCGAACAATCCGCGTTGTTTTCCCTTGCCCAGCTACTGGCAAATCCAGACCTTCTGCAACTACAGATCCGCGAGGATTATCCGGATGCCGATCATCCGAGGCTCCGCAAGGCGCGGCTTTCTGTCCTGCATCAGAGCCTGGCACTTCAGATTATCGGACCATTGGTGATCCGGCTGTTCAGGGATGGCAGCAGTGCTGCACTCGATCCCCGGCGGGTTTTCCTGTGCCCGACAACATCAACACCAGCGGACCCGTCTCGCTGGCAATATGCGGCCAGTGAACAGGAGATCCTGGAGCCTGAGGCGTTCATAAGAATTCTCAGTGAACAGATGCAAGACTGGTACGGTGTGTTCCGGCAGCATTTCGGGGTTAGTCCAGGGGCCTACTGGAGCAGTGTCGGGCTGGCGTTGGGTGCGCCCTATTCGGTGGTGTGGAACCGGGTTAATCCGGCAGAGTTGTGTAAACAGGCCGGTAGCTGGCTGGCGCAGTTCAAATGCGAGGCCAACCGATACATTGACTGGATTCCGGCAGAATTCAGCCAACAGTGGTGTGCCATCCCTCAGCGCAAAGGGTGCTGCCTCAAATATTTATTGCCCGGAGG
>NZ_DIHV01000112.1:0-12098 GCF_002420325.1 Marinobacter sp. UBA5687 | reverse complement strand
CTCCCAATAACATTCATAAAAAATGAATGTTAAATCCAGTAGTAAACCGAGGAGTCCAAATGGCCCTGTCATTCGTGAATATTTTCAAGAAAGAAGACGCAGAAACTGAAAGCAATGGCGTTGAACACGTCGAGGCAAGTGGTACTGCGGAGACGCAGAACGACGAGCCAAAAAAGGGTGGGCACGGTGAGGGCGGTACCTGCTGCGGCTCTTGCTCGTAAGCCTGAGCTTTAAGTTAACCCCGGGCTAGAGCCCGGGGTTAGTTTCGACCCTTTAACACTGAATAAATCTGATACGCCGCGTGTTCTGAATCTTCAGAAGGCGCCTTTCGGTTTTTTTCCCAAGACGTCAGCAAATTCAGAACCCGTTTTTCGTCATTACTGCGGAACCCTGGCCAGTACACATAGGGCACCAGGTTCGGGCGGCTGATGAAAAACAGCGCGGTTTCCTCCGGTTTGTCTTCAATATCGCCCCGCAGCCCCAGGGTGAAACGTTGTCCATCGCTTCCGGTGAGCGACACCAGCAAGGAGTTGTTGTCATCGACGCGCCGGGCATCACTCACGGTGATGGGTGGCTCAAGGCTGGGCACAGAGGTTATGGCGTACTGAAAAACAATCAGAGCCAGAAGCAGGACAAGAAGCACCGCCAAAGCGATCGATTTAACCATGAGCGTCTCGTGGAACCAGTTCAAAGTGGGCTTTAATGGCGGGCTGCAAGTGTATCACTACTACCTGGCTTGCAAGTCTCCGGAAATAAGTCTTACCGCAACATCGCCGTATTGCGTGCTGTTTTCTCTTACATGCTCGGAGCCGAACAGATTCAGCCACTGATCGTCCTTTAGCAATACCTCTCCGGTGCTGGTGCTATTTTGCTGGCCGGCCACATAATTGCCGGCAAAGCTAAGCATGAAATCCCCGGGGGATTCCGGCAGGGCTCTTAGTTCAAAGTCCAGTGTCATTTCAGGTGACGACACAAAGCCCTTGCCGTCAGGGTCTACGTCAACTTCCAGTAGACGCGATTGTTCCAGAAACGCCGGGCGTAATTCGGTGGGAGCCTGGCCTGGCTCTGTGGCCTGGCATTCGCAATAGCGAATCTCCAATACCATCGGGCTGTTTTTGAGGTAGTGTTCGGGAGACGGGCCACCGGCCTGGGTAATGCCGGGAAGCAGGCACAGCGTTGAAAGGCCGAGCAAACCAAATTTGGGTGATGCGATCCTTTGCATGATTGAGCTCCGTTCAAGGTTTAACCAGAAGTGTTCAAGCTATTCTGTTTTAAGTTCCGCCGCAAGTTACGCCAGCCGATCGAGTAACCCTGAATGCCTGAAAAATGCTCCGTTCAGGATGGAGCAGGTGCCGCCGCACGGTTGCTGATTCGTAAGCCGAGAATCACCAGAAATACCCCAAGCCAGATGGCCGCAGAATACTGCTCCCTGAACCAGACGACGCCGATCAACAGCCCGAACACGGCGGCGACAGCGCCTAACTGACTGTAAAATACCGGGCCTGCGCGCCGTTGCAGTTCAAAGGCGACCAGATAGGTAAGGGCCGTGAGTAGCCCCTGCAGCATCAGAATGCCAATCAACTGAGGCGATGTGCCTGATGGAAGCAGTTCGGTGTTTGTCATAGCGGCGAACAGAGCCAGCGCCAGGGCAGACGCCAGCAGGGTACCGGCCGCAAGAATCATCGGTTTGGCTTTTGCTGGCCAGGCCACAGAGCGATATACGTTCCCCACAGACAACATCACAGGGATGGCCAGCCCAAGAACAAACAAGAGTGGACTGGCGTTGCTCATTTCAGCATGGCGTTGAACCACAATCCAGCCGCAGGCCATCACCGCGATGGACAACCCGGCGAGCTTGAGCCAGTTGCGGTTTTCCAGCCCCAGGCCCCACGCTAACAGGAAGGTAAAGATAGGCGGAAGGGCATACATAATTCCCGTGTAGCCGGCCCCCAGCTTTGTCACCAGAAAGAAACCGATGGCGTTGGGCACGGCAATGCCGGTCAGGCCGCTGACCAGAAAATAGCGGGCGAATCTTGCTTGATGAATCGCCCGGCGCTCCCCCGTGCATAACAGCAGCACGACGCCCGCAATGAGTGTTTGCCAGAAGGCGTAGGCAACGGCCGGCAGGCCGAGAGACGTTGCGGCCTTGGCCAGCGCCAGCATTAGTGCAATCAGAAAGCCATTGATTAGCAGTAAACCCCAGAGTACGGCCTGGAGGGGAAGGCTGAATCTTGATGTGGTGGCAAGCATGGCTGGCACTCCGATGTGTGAAAAATGTCTGGTGACCACCAGTGTGCGCTTTCGGATTGATTTGATAATCAGTCTAATTCGAATAATACTCCTTCCAAATTGGAAATAATGAGGGGCGAGCCATGGCTACGGACAAACTGGTCGCAATGAACATCTTCAGGCGCGTGGCAGAACTGGGCAGTTTCACCCGGGCCGCCGACGACCTGGATATCACCGCAGCCACCGTTAGCAAACACATCGCGTTTCTGGAGAGAGATCTTGATACTCGCCTGATCAACCGTACCACCCGCCGCATGAGCCTGACGGATGCTGGTCTGGCTTTTCTGAAGCGTACCCAGGCATTGCTGGATGAACTTGAAGATGCCGAGCTGGAGGCTCGCGGATTTCAGGCGGAACCCCGTGGCCTTATCCGCCTGAACGTTCCCATGTCTTTTGGGCTTACCCACATTACCGGGGCCATCGACAGCTTTCTGGCCCGGTATCCGGAGATCGAGATCGATCTTCAGCTCAGTGACCGCATGGTGGACCTGGTGGAGCAGGGTGTGGACATGGCCATTCGCATTCGCAGCACTCTGGCAGATTCAAGCCTGCTGGCCAAACCGCTAAGACAGTCCCGGAATATTGTCTGTGCTGCGCCGGGCTATCTGGAGCATTCGCCCGCCATTCACACACCCGCCGACCTGGCCGCACAGAATTGCCTGATGTTCAATCTTCATGACCGGCCCCGGGTATGGGCATTGGGCGATAAAGAAGTCGTCGTGAGCGGCAATTACCGTACCGACAGCAGTCTGGCCATTCGGCAGAGCTTGCTCAACGGTGCAGGGGTGGGCTTGGTGCCGCGCTTCCTGGTACAACAGGACCTGGCCAATGGGGCGCTGGTGGCCTTACTTTCGGAATACCCACCCCAGACCTATACCGTGTTCGCGTTGTTTCCCCCGGGGCGAAAACAGCCCACCAAAGTGCGGTTGTTGCTGGAGCACATTGACCAACACCTCGGTGACAAGCCGTATTGGGAATGAGCGGTAACGATTACCCGATGACTGTGTTGGTACAACTATTTCTATATTGGAAAAAGTATTCTTCAGGATTCTCTGTTTTTTGATAGATAACCGCGCCCTAGAGTGGTCAGCAACACGTCACTGCTAAGGGAGTCATCACCATGAATATCCACCAAGCCCTGGACTGGCGCTACGCCGTTCGCGAATTTTCACCGGAAAAGCTTGATACCCGTACTGTCGAAACTCTATTGGATGCGGCACGGAAAAGCGCCTCGTCATACGGTCTGCAGCCGTACAAGCTCCTAGTAGTGGAGAGCAGGCGGGTGAGGCAGGCATTGCTGGCGCACTCATTCGGCCAGCAAAAGGTGCTGGAGTGCTCCCACCTGATCGTTTTCGCGGCCCAGACAGAGATTGGCGACCACACCGTTGATCGCTACGTAGACCAGTTCGTGAAGACCCGCGGTGTCCCGGCCAGCGACATTGCCGGATATGTGGAACATATGAAACAGGCGCTTTCGGGCAAAACAGCGGCCGAGAAACAAGCCTGGGCTCATCAGCAAGCCTACATTGCCCTGGGCACCCTTCTGACCGCCGCCGCCACCATGCAGATCGACAGCTGCCCCATGACCGGCTTCGATCATAAAGCCTACGACGAAGTGCTGGGACTGCCGGAACTTGGCCTGGAGAGCACCGCCATCGTGGCGCTGGGGTACCGCAGTGTCTGGGACACCACGGCGCAGTTACCGAAGGTACGGTTTGATTATGAGGATATTGTTTTGAGTGTTTGAAGCGAATCAAAACGCCTGATTCAGCTTCCTGCGTGCCTCCGCTAACTGGCTCACCGCGAGCCCGTAGGGTTTCAACTCTACGGCTCGCTCCAGGTTATGCACGGCTTCCCGGTAACGTTTCTGGCCAAGTAAAAATGAACCGTAATTGCCCCAGGCGTAGGCATAGTCAGGGTCCAGCTCGATCATTTTGCGATGCAGCCGATCCCGCTCCTCGAGGTTCTTAGTGGCCTTGGCCAACCGCATGCGCTCATGAAGCAACAGGCGTTTCTGATACTTCTGGGATGCTCTGCTCTCGATTTCTTTGAAACCCTCTGCGGCGAATTTTTCGTCTTTGTGGTGTATCGCGATAACCGTCCGCAGGTACCAGGGGTAGAAGCTCTGTTCATCCAGTGAGTCTGCGGTATTCAAATGATCCCAGGCCGTACGCAGTTCGCCTTGAATAATGAGCACCATGGCCAACTGAACGTGTGCCATGGCCAGGTTCGGCCCATTACGAACTGCGCGTTCTGCCTGTTGCCTTGCGGTGCTGACGGCGCTTTCTTCGTAGGCCCGGCGATCGTGTCGTTGCCCAACCTTGTAGCCGCTCACCAGAGTCAGGCGGGATTGGGCAACCGCCACCCATGGCTCGTCGCCGTCCAACACATTGGCGCGCTGAATCAGGTAACTGGCTTCATCTCGTTGATCGAGATCGAGAGGGTCGCGCTCGATCAGGAAATACGCTTGCCTGGCCATTTCGACGGCGGTGGCGGCTTGAGTCAGTGCCGAGAGACACGTGAGGATAATAAGCGCGCAGGCGCTTCTGATTCCCTTCATGAGATACAACTCCTGATTTGCTGATCTGACCTGGTCGGGAGGCTGCCAATGAACCTGATAACAGGCTACGAAAAATAAGCGGGGAGATTCCAGTCCTCATGCCTCATTTTCAGTGATTACACCTGGCCCGGCGTGATGCGCGCAATCGTACGAAACTCCCGGGTCATATGGGCCTGGTCACTGAAGCCGAACTGGTGAGCGACTTCGGCCAGGTTAACCTGGCCATGCTCACGAATGTAATTGATGGCCCGTTTCACCCGAAGAATGCGCTGGTACTGTTTGGGCGTCATTTCCATCCAGTGTTTGAAAAGGCGTTCCACATGGCGCTGACTGATTTCCAGGTGTTGCGTGAGCGAGCCCGGTTCCGCATCGTCTCTTATACAGTCCAGAGCCTGCTGCAGAGCGCCGGGAATGAGCCGGGTTAGCCGGAAGTTGTTCTCAGCCCAGCTCTGCATCGTGCTCACGCGGCTTACGTTGTTGCAACAGGTTTTAAGGCGGGAAAAGAGCGGAATGAGACCGGGCAATTGCCTCGGGTCACGGTTCAGTACCGTGGGCCGGCCAAAGTGCTGGCAGATCAGGCCATAGCCGATGGCAGGCTGAAAGCGAATCCCCGCGAGCTCTGATCCCGGCGCCAGTGATACCTGGGCGGCCACCTTCTCTACCGGCAAAACAACCACCCCTTCAGGAATTGCTATATCCCCGATTCGTACGTCCCCCGCAAGACTGAACCAGATGCTGCTGCACGCCTCAGAATGCAACAGCTTTACCACAGGTTCCGCTACCGATTCTGAGACAGCCGCAGACCAAAGCCCCTGAACAAAGGCCGAAAGCGGGCCCGATGGACAGGACAACTGAAAGTCGAATGCAGGTTTGCGAAGGCTACTGGGGTTTATAGCTGCCTACCTCTGGCTTGAAGGCTTTGACGATCCGGTTCCAGCTGTTGATCGCGTTCACCGCGATGGTTACATCAACCAGCCCTTTTTCGCCAAGGGCCGTTGCCAGTTTGTCATAGTAGTGGTCGTCCACCGGCTTGCTTTGGGTAAGATGCTCCGCCCACTCAAGAGCCGCGCGCTCTGTGGCTGAGTACATCGGCATATCCCGCCAAGCGCTCAAGCCAATCAAACGCTCCACTGTCTCGCCCTGGGCCAGGGCATCTTTACTGTGCATGTCCACGCAAAAGGCGCACTGGTTAATCTGTGAAACCCGTAGCTTCAGCAGCTCCCACAACGCCGTGCTCAGGATGCTGGAGTCGCTGAACTGCTCTTTCAGATAGGCTTCCTGATTCAATAGGATCTGCATGGCTTTGGGTGCCAGGCCGATATAGTTCGCGCGTGCAGTCATCGTTCATGTTCTCCAATAGTGTTGGAGTTTCACAATAATGACTACGGGCGAGCGGGTATTGAAGATTTTCGACACAACGCCACTCACTGGCGTTTGATACACAGCTTGACGTACAGGCAGTAGCTTGCAAACAACAGAATCGGCGCTGCGTACCAGAGATAGGACATTTCACTCGCGCCAGAGCGGTAGAGACCAATAACAACCACCGCACTGATCAGACAGCTTGCAGGCGCTGCATACAGGGCCGAGTTGAGTACCGAGAAATCGAACGGAGTGGGGCGGTGGGTGTTACCCACGGCGCTGAAACCGAATACACCCAGAATAAACAGCATGTAGGCCAGAAGCACCTGGCCGATTGTGCCGGCAATTACCCATCCGAGAGTCATGGAAAGTCCTTTTTCTTTGTGGAGTAGTCCGCTGATAGATGAGTGGATTTGAGATCCGTAATTATAGCGAATCGCCGATCTATAGCGAGGGCGCCCGCTTGGCCCTGAGTAGCTGCAGTGATAGCGGCCTAATCGCACCTTATGGTGATAAAGCTGCCGGCCACGCTGTGGCCGGCCAATGAGTATAGGCCGTTACTGCAGGCTTTTGACCTCTGGTGCCTTGGGCGGCGAGGTTTCTGCCAGGTTGTAGCTTTCCATTTCCTTGATGATTGCACTCAGCGCGCTGATCGTCTTGATGATCAACCAACGGTCTCCGGCCAGGTATTTGACGGTAATTCCCCGACCAAAACACGAGCCTTCCGGGCCGCTCATATCGACCACATCGATAATCCCTGAGCCCGGTGCAGGGTTAGTATAATCTTCCCAACTCGAATCGATCAGTGGGTATTTTCGGATCAGGTCGGCGCGAAGCTTTTTGAAGTCCGACTCACATTCGTGGAGCGTCGTAACGTATCCTTGTGCCAGGCTGATGATTTTCGCAATGTCGTGTTCATCAAGAGGAGATTGCTCTTTCTTGACGTGGAGATGGAGCCGCTCCATGTGCAGTCGCAAGGTCAACCCCATGATGTATTCCGGGATCGCGTATTTTCTTATCTCGCGGTTGTGTTCCAACACTGCCAGTGCGCCGATAAATTCGGTTCTGCCATCCAGATGCGCGTTCAACTCGTCCCGGAATTCCTGTTTGTCGTATTCCGACAGATCCTGGCCAGCGGCATTGCCCTGAGTACTCAAAGCGATGGATTTGGATATGTAGTGATCCAGCCACCGGGATACCAACATGATTTTGGCTGACTGGACCTTAGCCTCGTTCTGGCTCAGTGCTTCGATCAGGCTGCTGGTGATATCTTCGAGTTTCAGAGGCTCTGGTTTTGTGTTTGAACCGAACAAGCTGAGTATCTGTCCTGCGAGACCAACACCCGTTTTGGACGTGCCAAGTACTACGCTGGTTTTGGCATAACCACCGATTAAACCATCCACTACAGCCATCGCTATGTCGGCCGCTTTTTTGGCATCAAGCATGAAAGTCTGCTCGGATTCTTCCCTGCCACGGTTCCTCAGGATGGTTTGGTCGCTTTTGCCGCTGAGCTTTATCAGATCCATGGGTTCGGTGGTGATTTCCACCGGTGTCATCACCGGCGTGATGACCACGTTACTGTGCTCGGAGTATTGTTTTTTGGCACTGACAATGGCGCTACCGGTAATGCCTCCCCATTTCAGCTCCATCGTTACTTTTGAGTGCCCGGGAGAGAGGTCTTTGTAGGCGTCCCGGGAATTACGGCCGTACCTTGAAAGGTCGATTTTGCCATCAGCGAGGCCTATCCAGTGTAGCGTGTCATCGGCATCAAAGATTCGGTAATAGACGGTGGATACCGGGCCTCCGCTTGATCGGAAGATCAGTCTCATTGTAATCCCCTCATTTTTGTCCTGCGGTAGTTACCGGAGCAGGAAGGCATCCTGACCCCGTTAGGTAGGAGCACTGCGGACCATCAAAGCATCAGGACATTAAGGCAGCGAGGACACAGATAGTTAACCTGTGTGGAGGCAGAAAGTCTGAAGATGGAGAACCTTGGATTAGTTTAGGCAAAGCGCGCGATAACACCAGTATTGGCAAGTAGGAGGGCTGAATGGCCGATACCGCCGCTGGTTTCGCTTTCCATTGACGATATGGTGGAACCGATACCTTATGACGCGACACGGGTAGTTACCAGTGCCGCGAGAGCGGGGAAGTTCAGCGTTTCCAGCTAAACACCGATTACTCCGAGGCAATAAACTGAACGATAGCAGCCTTTCGGTTGTGATTCTTCAACCAATCCCGGATTTCAACGGCCCTCGTGGTATCGGTTTCTCCCACCAGTTTTTTCAGGCGCTCGACTTTCTTGCTCTCCATTTTTTCATCCCGCACCTTCCGCTGCCATTGGTCGGTGAACACCGAGGGAAGTTTGTGGGCGAGCTCCAGGGACTTGAGTAACGTCCATTCGCTGCCATCGAGCCAGGCCTCATCACAGAATGCGCAGAGATCGATACGGTTCTTGTGCTCGCTGGATACCGAGTACTTGGTCATCAGTTTGCTGCACTTGGGGCAGGAGAGGGCGGTTTTGGCATCGTTTTCGACGGTTACATCCGCGTCTACGGCTTCGCTCTGCTCGACCGGTGCATTTCGTTCCGCCCAGTCGCGATAGTAGAGCAATGACAGCGAGGCACCCTCACAGTCCGGGCAACCCATAACCGGGAGGCCATCCTCAATTTTGGTGGGTTTGAGGTCCGTATTTCTGCATTTAGGGCATTTCATGGTCATTCCTTTTTTGATGAAAGCCAGTTTGGCAGGCTACCAATGTCAATCTTGTCTCGCACCACGGCGGGGAAAGATCACCCGATAAACGGCGCGCCATACCACCGAATCCAGGGGAGCATACCGCAACCCCTGGGCAACCGCGCCCCAGGCCGTCGCCGAGTCTCCTGCTGATGCAAAATGACGGGCTTTCCGGCAGTAGAAGCGGGCCAGACCCCAGCGGATGTCACCGGGTTGGAGTGTACTTCCGTATTCCCCGATAAAATCACGAATGATCGCTTCGTTGGCGGCAAATCGGCGTTTCTTGTCGCTGGAAATCTGGTCTGCCATCACCCGGTAATAACCCCAGTACTCGGGCACATACAGGAAGGTGAAACGGGCTGAAAAACGCAGCCAGATGTCGTAATCGTCGGCAACGCCGTAGCGGCCCGAAAACCCGCCCAGGGCATCGAAGCATTTCCGCCGCGCCATTACCGTGTTGATGCTTACGCTGTTGTCCACCAGCATCTGGCGGGCAATCCGGCCCGAGTACCGGCGCATATTCTTGCGGGACAACTCCCGGCCCTGCTCGTCGATCATGATTTCATCACTGTGAAGGACATCCACCTCCGGGTGAGCCTCCATAAGCGCCACTTGCTTCTCCAGCTTTTCAGGCACCCACAGGTCATCGGAATCCAGAAAACACAGTAATTCGCCCCGGGCATATTGAAGCGCCAGGTTCCGGGCAATGCTCTGGCCCTGGTTTTCCTGAAAATGGTAGTGGATGCGGTCATCATTCAGGTAACTGGCCAGCTTCTCGCGGGTGCTGTCCCGGGAGCCATCATCGACGATGATCAGCTCCCAGTGGGGATAGGATTGGGCCAGCACAGACTCGACCGCTTGCGTGATGGTGCGCTCACGGTTGAAGGTGGGGGTGATGATGCTGACCAGAGGGGCTGACGCAGGCACGGTTATCCTTTCCAAAGATTGTTCCCTTTCCGGTGAAAAATGGTCGATTCAGATCACTGGACCCTTTCAAAAACCTGATTGAAATCGACCACCAGTTCCGAGGGTTCACTGCTCATCGCGTCCGTATAGTAAGCCCTGTAGAGCACATCACCCACCGGATAAACGTTCATGCCCGGCTCAGATGCCAAATCACAACTTTCGGGAACCTGGGGATTGTACCGGTCATCTATGTAGGGAAAGCTCAGCACCTCGTATACGCCTTGTACCAGCACTCTTTCACGAGTTTCCCCGAAACACTGAAGTACAATTCCGGGTCCGTCCTCGAAGGACAGAGGCGTCTCACACATCTCATCAATATAAACGGATCGAGAGACCACTATAGTGTTTTCTGTGATGTCGAGTCGCTCTACCCACCGAGCGGATAACTCGCCGTCATAAAATATTTCTGCTGTGATCACATCATCAATTGGGGAGCAGGCCCTGATCCAGCTTCCTACCTCAGGAGCGATTGTTTTGGCGGCAACATCTGGCTGGTCATTATCGGAATTGCTTGATTTACAAGCCGCCAAAAACAAGACACAACCAACAACAAGAATTTCCTTCATAACGTCCCTATTAAAACTGATCAAAGCGTGCGCTGACTGCATCAAACATGTAACCCCGCCAAATGGACCCGAGAATGGATGGAAACAATTGCGGGAGCAGTATGGCCAACACAGCGAAGACAATAATACAGGCGACAAGGTAACCACTACTGAGAAAGGAATCTCAGTAAATGGCTAACTCCAAATTGACCCAGAGCCAAATGAGGGCTGCTGTTGGGATAGAGAAAAACAACGATGCCAATAAGCTGATTAGCCGTGATTCAATCGGCCCACCTTGGCCTTGATTCCTTGCCATGATCTATGAACATTCCTTGTGTGTGCTGCCTTTAAACAGCAAGGCCCGGAAGCTTCCGCAACCGGGCCTTTTCATCACTCAGCAGTCAATCACCTTAACCGCACTTGCTGTCGCCGCAAGACAGGCAGGTAGCGCATCCGTCCATCACAATCACCGCTTTAGTGCTGCATTTGCCGCACATGGTGGCGTTGGCGGGGTAGTCGCTGCCGCTGTCGTCGTTGGTGGCCTTGTTCTGGCTGGCCTCAAACTCTGCGCGCTTTTCAGCGAGGATGCGCTTGGTGGTCTCGCTCAGCTCGTCGCTTTCCAGCAGGCCGATGGCCTTCAGGTGCTTCTCGATCACGGCGCCGATCTCGGCTACCAGTGAGGGCATGAACACGCCGCCCTTCTTGAAATACCCGCCGTTGGGGTCGTAAACGCTGCGCAGCTCTTCCACCAGGAAGGTGACGTCACCACCTTTGCGGAACACCGCTGAGATAACGCGGGTGAGGGCGATAACCCATTGGAAGTGTTCCATCGATTTGGAGTTGATGAACACTTCATACGGCTGCCGGCTCTCGTGATCGGTGTCTTCGTTCAGCAGGATGTCATTGATGGTAATGTACATCGCGTGCTCGGCCACCGGCGGCTTGATCTTGTAGGTGGTGCCCAGCAGGAAATCCGGGCGTTCGATGTTCTCGTTCATCTCCACCGGCTTGGTGTCGGCTTTCACCGGCGCCTGGTGCTCACCCGTGGTCTCGGCGTCGGCTTTCTTTACCCGGTAGCCGACGATCTTGTTGCTGATTTTCACTGTCATGTTCGTAATTCCTGTCTGTCGGTTCCCGGATTAATACTTGCCGTAAGTGCCTTCTTTCAGCGCGTCGAAGAGGTTGGCGGCGGTGTGAATTTCGCCGTCGTACTCAACCTGTTCGTTGCCGCGCAGGGTCACTTTGCTGCCGTCGTCCAGGGTGAACTCATACATTGTGTTCTCAAGGTCTTTCTCTTTAACCAGTACGCCCTGGAACGCTTCCGGGTTGAAGCGGAAGGTGGTGCAGCCTTTCAGACCCTTGTCGTAGGCGTACAGGTAGATGTCCTTGAAATCCTGGTACGGGAATTCTGTCGGAACGTTAGCGGTTTTGGAAATGGAGGAATCTACCCATTTCTGTGCCGCAGCCTGGATGTCGACGTGTTGCGTGGGCGTTACGTCGTCGGAGGTAGTGAAGTAGCTGGGCAGCTTCTTGTCGTCTTCATCGGAGAACGGCATGGCGCCCGGGTTCACCAGGTGGCGGTAGGCCAGCAGTTCGAAGCTGAATACGTCTACCTTCTCTTTGGTTTTACGGCCTTCACG
>NZ_DIHV01000035.1:4118-45356 GCF_002420325.1 Marinobacter sp. UBA5687 | reverse complement strand
CAGAGCGCTGATCAGAGCGTCGCTGCCAAGCAATTTGACCATCAACGAGGCGCCGGCGGTGTCCAGGCGGCCCAGGCCGGAAAAATCCGGGTTGCAGGCGGCTGCGCGAGGTTTCAGGGCAGTTGTTTGCCGATTCAGGACGGAATAGTGGGACAGAGTCCAGTCGCCGGAAAACTTCAGCGTATGGCCACCGAATTCGGCGTTACCAGGAGTGTGGGCGCCAAGTGGCTGAGATAGGCCTGGTTCATTTGCCACGGAGTCACGGAGTCCCTGTTTGAGTTCTCTGAAAGCTTAAAGATTCCAGTGGCTGTCTGCCAGTATTCTGCGTTCTTCTTCATCGTGACTGGCCAGTAGCATGGTGATGCCCCGGGCTTTCTCTTCCAGCAGCATGGCGTACAGAATCTTCCGGGTCTCGGTGTCCAGGCCAGTCATCGGCTCATCCAGCAAGAGCAATGGTTGGCGCCGCAGGATGGCTCGCAGCAAGGCAACGCGCTGGCGTTGGCCACCGGAAAGCTCGCCAGGCATTCTGGGACCGAAACCTGCTAACCCGGTGCGTTCCAGCCCGGTTTCAATGGCGTGGCGTTGAGATTCATCCAGCTTGAGACCGGGGTGAATGCCAAGGCCAATATTGGTGAAGACATCCAGGTGCTCGAACAGGTTGTGTTCCTGGAACACGCTCGTGACCGGGCGCTGCCAGGGCTTTAGCAAGTGGATCGGCTTGTCCTGCCAGAGAATCCGGCCGCTGGCTGGCGGGAGAAAACCTGCAACCAGACTGAGCAGGGTTGATTTGCCGGAACCGCTGGGGCCCTGGATGGCCAGACATTCGCCGGCAGGCACGAAAAAATCGAATCGCCAGAGACGGCCGTCAGGCCCATACTCGAAGGCCAGATCTTTGATCTCAAGCATGTTCAGGCTCCGGCAGTGGTTGGCTCGCAGCGGAAGTTGTTCTGGACTTAACGCCGGGAACACGGGAGAGCGATACAAAGATCAGTACCAGTAGCGCCAACAGCCAGAGCCCGGTACCTGCAGCTTCCGCCAACCGGTAACTGCCCAGTTGCTGATAAAGCAAAACCGGGAGCGTGGGTTTGCCCGGGCTGCCGAACAGGGCGATAACACCGAAGTCACCCAGAGATAATGCCACACCATACGCCAGGGCCAGAGCAACTGGACGGCGCAGATGCGGCCAATACAGCCATCGCCATCGATACCAGCCCAGGAGGCCCAGTTGGTCTGCCTGTTTGAGTGATCCGGCGTCCAGGCTTGCGAGAGGTCCGCGCAGTATCTGTAGCACAAACGGCACGGCCATCAGCCCGTTGATCAGTGCCACCAGGAACCAGCCCTGCATGGTATTCCCCAATTGCGGCCTTAACAGAATAAAAAGCCCGGTCCCCAGTACCAGAGGCGGTACGATCAATGGGAGATAGCCAGTGACGGCCGGCACTATGGCCAGCCAGCGCAGACGAGCCCGGTTGGTTGCCGCCAGGGATAGCAAGGCAACGACCACCGAACCGAGCCCGGCTGGAAGGGCGATGAACAGGCTGCGAGCGGTGGCCGGCAATAGCTGTTGATAAATAGAAGTAGCATCCGCCGTTGGCCACAAGGCCGGTAAACCGCGCAGAATAATAGCCAGTAGTGGCGCGACCAGAAAGGCCGTGAAAATCGCCAGGAGCAGACTTGCTGAAAACCCTTGCCAGCGCCGTGCGAACAGAGGGACCTGACGCGATAGCCGTCGGTTTGGCAGTACCGCGGTGTCTAGGCGCTTCCGGAAAACCAGCCACCAGAGGCTGCCACAGATCAACAGCTGCAGAATGGCAAACAGTGCGGCACGGGCGAAATCGAATTCAAAGCGCAGTGCCTGGTAGATGGCGACTTCCAGGGTGGTTGTTCCTGGCCCTCCGCCCAGCGTCATGATGATGGCAAAACTGGTGAAGCAGAGCGTGAACACCAGTGCCGCCACGCCGGGCAGGACCGGTTTGATGGCGGGCCAGTGTACCGCACGCCACAGCCACCAGCCGCCGAGCCCAAGCTGAGAGGCGGTTCTCATTCGTGGCGCGGGTATGGAATCCAGAGCCTGCAACAGGATTCGGGCCGCCAGTGGCGCATTGAAGAACACGTGGGCGAGCAGAATGCCGTTCAGCCCATAAAGATTCCATCCATTTCCAGGAACCCAGATATTGAGCAGGCCGGTGAACCAGCCCTGCCGACCAAACACCGCTATGATGCCTGAGACTGCCACGATAGTGGGTAAGACCAGACTCAACTCCATCAGCCGCAGAATCAATGTGCGACCAGGGAAGCTTCTGTAGCGGGCGAGGGCGGTCGCTACCGGGAGCGCCAGCGCCAGGCTTAACAGGACAGATAAAAAGGCCTGCCAAAGGGTAAATTGGACCACGCTCTGGAAATAGGAGCTTGCTAGCGTGCGCCCCGGATCCAGCTCTCCGGCCTCCTGTAGTATGCTCAACAAGCCAAGTGCCACGAGCAGCAATAGCCCGGTGCCGAGTAACAGGCCAGGCCAGATTTGCCAGCCAGGATGGCTGAAGGGGGCGGCTCTCGCGTGAGTTGGCATCACTTCAGTCGGTCAGTGCATCAAGCCAGTCGTTCACCAACTGTCGGCGAATGGTGGCAACTTTCGCGGGGTCTATATACAGGGCTTCGGATGGTGTAATCAGCTTGTCGAAAACCTCTGGCAATTCATCCCCAAGATCAACGGCCGGATACATCACATTCTTCAGTGGAATATGACGCTGGAAGTCCGCGGTCAGCATGAAGTCCAGAAACTCTCTGGCAAGTGTCTTGTTATCGGAGCTTTCCACCAGGGCGGCGACTTCCACCTGCAGGTAATGTCCTTCATTGAAACGGGCCGCCTGATAACGGTCAGTTTTGTCGATAGCCATGTGATACGCAGGAGAGGTGCTGTAAGAGAGGATCATAGGCGCTTCGCCATTCATGAATAGCGAGAAATAACCGTCACTCCAGCTTTGGGTGGTTGCGAGAATCTTGTCGCTGAGCTGCTGCCACTTTGCTGGCGCTTCATCACCATAGACGGCATGCATCCAGAGCAACAGGCCGAGTCCCGGTGTGCTGGTGCGCGGATCCTGAATAATGATCTTGAGATCGTCTGGCGCGTTGACCAGTTCTTCAAGGCTTGAGGGCGGCTCCGACAACTGCTCGGTATCGTAGACAAAGGCAAAATAGCCCCAGTCGTAGGGCACGAAAGTGTCGTCGTCCCAGTTAACAGGCAATGCCAGGCGTTCCAGTGATTGGCCGTGGCGGCCCAGAAGGCCGGTTTGCCGAGCGGTCTGCATGGTGCCGGTATCCAGCCCCAGAACCACGTCTGCCGGGGTGGAGCTTCCTTCCAGCCGGAGCCTTTGCAGAATGTCTCCGCCGCTGTCCAATACGGTGTAGTTCAGGGAGCAGCCGCATTGGGCTTCAAACGCCTCTTTAACTGCGGGCCCTGGGCCCCATTCGGCGGCAAAGGAGGGATGGGTATACACATTCAGGGCGGTCGGTTCATCGGCGGCAACCATCAGCGGCAGCGACACGGCGAACAACGCGGGAATCAAGCGTGAAATCATACATTGGCACCTTGTTCAGTAGCGGGGGTGCCATGCCGCGAACACCACGAAAGGTGGTGACTCAATCCCTACGCCGGTATTAACCGGGTCAGGTTCCGCGGGTATGGTCTCAGCCCTTCCAGGCACCCCGTTGAGTTGAGTCAATGCTATCACGCCGGAGCCACACCCCGGAATTCGTATGTTTGATTACTGCTTGTTTATTTTTTGTACGGCGATGACGGGTGTCTCATTTTTTATTGGTAGAATAGGGCATTTTTTGATCTGCGGATTTATGCAGCTTCTATCTGGTTGAGAGGTAAGTTTGATGCCCAAGCATCACAAACGACGAGGAATTTCTGCTCTGGTTGCAGGCGCGCTTTTTACCCTCGGGTTGTCGGCCGCAGGCCACGCCCAAACCGCGAACGATGATATGTTTGGACGTTTGGCTTCCGCGGCTCCCAAGCTCAGCCCGCAGGTTCTCGAAGCCGCACTTAAGGCAACCCGTTGCGCCATCAGCAATGGCACAGCCATGCCGGAGCGGCTGGCTGTGATCGACTTCTCTTTGCCGTCCTCGAAAGAAAGGCTGTGGCTGTTTGATCTGAACGAAGGAGAATTAATCCTTCGTGACCTCGTGGCTCACGGTAAAAACTCCGGTAATGCTGAGGCAACCGCATTTTCCAATATCGAGGGCAGTCACCAGTCCAGTATCGGCCTGTTCAAAGCCGCCGAATCCTATCGGGGTTCCCATGGCTATTCGTTACGCCTTGACGGACTGGAACCGGGTTTCAACGATCTTGCTCGTCAGCGGGCGATTGTTATCCATGGTGCAGACTACGTTCAGGACAGCTGGGTAACAAAGTACGGCAGAATCGGCCGTAGTCATGGCTGCCCGGCGGTAGACAATCAAATCATCAAAACCGTGGTAGACGAGCTCAAGGGCGGACAGCTGGTGTTTAAATACTATCCCGATCAGGAATGGCTCCAGTCCTCCAGTTACCTGAACTGCGATTCCGCCGGGCAGCTGGCCGGCGCGCGTAATGCCACAGCGGTGGCTGGGGATCGATCCTGAATCGTTGCTGGCTAAACTTTGTGCAGATTTTCAGTAAAAACAGAAAGTTGAAAAAAAGGTGTTGACGGCGAAGGCGGAATCCGTAGAATACGCAGCCGTTGACGAGGCAATGCCTCTGAAACATTAGAGCGGGAATAGCTCAGTTGGTAGAGCACAACCTTGCCAAGGTTGGGGTCGCGAGTTCGAATCTCGTTTCCCGCTCCAATTTCTCCAAGTCTCTCAATGCCTCCTGAGAGCAAAAGCCAGAATCCAGGCTTCCCCGGCGCGGTGGCAGAGTGGTTATGCAGCGGACTGCAACTCCGTGTACGCCGGTTCGATTCCGACCCGCGCCTCCATTTTACCCTTGCTTTTCAGTTGCTTACGATTTCGGAAAATAACCGGCGTCTTTCCCGCGAACGTTTTCCTAATTTTTTCCATCTCTCTCAGCGATTTCAGCGTCGATTTTGACTATAACGGCGAGATGATTTCCTGCTCTCGCTTTTAGTGCCTCGCAGCAGGTACAGTCAATGTGAGCACCCGGACCTTGCGTGTAAAAAATGTTGCCTATATTATCAAAAGTGTAAAAAAAGGGAGTTTCGTGTAAATAAAGTTTTGGCGAGGGGATGAAAGGGAAAACATGCAGTACGCAGGTTACGCACATCTTATTAATCAGGACAGTATCTCGGCCATAGCGCCGGCGATATCTGCGGAAGTGCGCTCGGTCACCCGCAAGGAAACCATCGGCCAGACTATTGCTGTGCCCGCAAAGCTGGCCCCGGCCCCGGACGATCGCCTGGGGCACGTTCTGTTTGCCATCAAACACGAAGGTATCAACTTGCAAGTATTGGCCCAGGCACTGCCGGCCATCCCAGAGCCTGAGATCCGGCAGGCCTTTGATGCCTCCCCAAACAGCCAATACCTGCGCAAGGCCTGCTTCCTGTGGGAACACTTTACCGGTGAGACGATTCGACGCGCCACGGAGAGCATCCAGCAGGCTTACGTGCCGTTGTTTAACCCCAAAGCCTACATTACCGGCCAGGGACAGAAGAATCCCCGTTGGCGAGTGATATTCAATGGCCTGGGCACACTGGATTACTGCATCACAGTGCGGCGAACCAGAGAGCTTCAGGCGTTGCTTGATGAACACTTGCTGCAAAAAGCAACCGAGTTTACCGAGTCGCTGCCGAAAGACATTCTTAACCGCACGCTGGCCTGGGCCTACCTGCACGAAACTAGGGATTCCTACGCCATTGAAAACGAAGCACCGTCGGAAGATAAAGCCACCCGCTTTGTGAACCTGCTGAAACAGGCCCACAGCCCCCGAAAACTGGATGAAGACTACCTGGTAGACCTGCAAAACGCCGTTATCAGCAACGTGTTCTCCCAGGCGGTGTCTTTCCGAACGGAACAGAACTATCTCAGTAACGGCCTGCGCGGTGCGCTGGGTGTTAGCTATGTGCCGCCGGCCCCGGAACTCTCGCGTTCCTTGATGGAACATCTGATGGTGCTGGCAAACCAGCAGCCGGAAGATACGGACCCACTGGTATTGGCCAGCATCGTATCTTTTGGTTTTGTTTTTGTTCATCCCTTTATGGACGGCAATGGCCGCCTGTCCCGGTTTTTGTTTCACCAGGTACTGTGCCAGCGTGGAGCCCTTCAGAATGGCCTGGTGCTTCCTGTATCCATAGTGTTACGCCAGAATGAATCCGAATATCTAGGTGTGCTGCAAGCGTTTTCGGAACAAGCGAGGCAGTACTGGGATGTTACTTACATCGACGAAAACCAGTTTCAGTTCGAATTTAAGGGCCATGAAGCCCTTTACCGGTACTGGGATGGCACCCACTGCGCAGAATTTATGGCCCGTGCAACCAAACAGGCTATTGAACAACACCTGAAAGAAGAGACCGTGTTCCTCACGCGGTACGACGAAATCTACCGCCGCATAGACCAGTCCTTCGATATACCCAACACCGATCTCTCCAGGCTGGTGATGTTCTGCCTGGACCAGAACGGCCGCATTTCGAATCACCGACGCAAGCAATATCAGTACAAGGTTCCAGAAGAGATCTTCGATGCGCTGGAACAGGCATATCGAATCCTGGTAAATGAAGACATCAAGCCTATGTAGCAGCGAGGGCTTCTACCCCTGATTGTCGAAAAAGGGTTACCGAAATTGCCAACAGCTTGCTGTTATCTTGTATACAGTGGAGCGAAATCTCTAACCCATTAAACACAGATTGAATGAAATGAAATTGGTCTGTATTTCCGACACCCACAGCCTGCATAGGTGCATTCCAGGCATCCCGGACGGTGATGTGCTGATTCATGCCGGGGACTGCCTGGGGCAGGGTACGTTAGAAAACGTCATAGACTTCAACGACTGGCTTGGGACTTTGCCTCACAGGCACAAGATTGTTGTTGCCGGTAACCATGACTGGGCTTTTCAGGAAACTCCGGAACTCGCGCGGCAGGCATTAACCGAAGCCATCTATTTGGAAGACAGCGGTGTTGAAATCGAGGGAGTCCGATTCTGGGGGCCCCCTGGCGTACCCCTTCAGCAAGGCTAATCCGAATGAAATCAGGCTTCGTTCGTTGCTTATAAATTGCGCGAAGTCCGGAGCTTCATAAACGCCTCTGCCGCTTTCGCCGGCATCGGTTTGGCGTAAAGAAAGCCCTGAGCGAAATCGCAACCGAGATCACGTATCAGCTTTGCCTGTTGCTCCGTCTCTACACCTTCTACAAGAATGCTCAACCCGAGACTCTGGCCGACCGTAACCATGGCTTTCATGATGGACATGTCGCTTTCGTTTTCCATAGCATAGTGAAGGAAGCTTCGATCGATCTTGATGCTGCATACCGGCAGCTTCCGAAGATAAACCAGGGAAGAGTAACCAGTGCCGAAGTCGTCAATGGATATATGGAGCCCCGCAGCCTTGAGGCGCTCCAGTTGCCTGGTTTGGCTTTCTTCACTGCCAAACACCTCGTTCTCCGTGAGCTCCACCCCGAGTTGCTCAGGTTTCAAGCCATAGTGTTGGATGGTTTCCAGGATCTGGTCAGCCAGGTGTGGATTGGTCAGTTGGCGACCGGACAGATTGACATCAATACGCACGCCCGCGAGCTCAGTTCCCTGCCAGGCTTTGAGCTGTTTGCATGCGGCATCGATGACCCAGTCACCGATACGGTTTATAAGTCCGGATTTTTCAGCGACCGGGATAAATGTCGCCGGAGAGACAAGGTTTGATGCTTTATCGAAACATCGTAAAAGCGCCTCGCAGGAGGTCGTCCCACCAGTTCTCAGGTCTATTTGTGGCTGGTAGTAAAGCTCCAGGCCACCATTTGTCAGGGCCTGGCGCAGCAGGGCGGTTATCTGTTGGTATTCGACCAGCCGGTCGTTGATATCAGAGGTGTAGAAGCAGACCGTATTTTTTCCGATCTCCTTTGCGCGGTACATGGCCGCGTCTGCGTTGCCCATGAGTTCTGCTACGGTGCCGCCATTGTGTGGGTAAAGGCTGACGCCAAAACTTGCCGATACCTGATAGCAATCACCTTGAAGCTGCACTTTGTTTTCCAGCGCCTTGATCAGACGCTGGAGCAATTCATGAATTCCCTCTGGGCCGTCAAAATCAAACAGAAGAAGCACGAACTCGTCGCCTCCGAAACGGCTGAGCAGATCGCTGTGCCTTAGTTCCTGCTTTAGAATGTCGGCTACCGATTTAAGGAGGGTGTCGCCGTGATGGTGGCCGAGGGTATCGTTGATCAGTTTGAAGTTGTCCAGATCCAGAAAGATCACGGCAACTTCACGATCCTGGCGTTCTGCCTCCGCCAAACGGCTTTCAAGCTCAGATTCCATCAAACGGCGGTTGGGCAGCCCGGTAAGGTCATCAAAACTGGCGCGGTGGACCAGCTCTTCCCTGGTTTGCTTCTGCTCTTCCAGGCTGATGTCGATACAGAACATCTCGCACTCGCCAGTGTCCTGTTTGATCATGACGTGACTGGAATAAACCGGCACCAGATGGCCCGCCTTATGTTTCAGTTCCAGTTCTTCCGAGGGAATGCTGATGTTGTGATCAAGCCAGTTAGTATGGGCCTCAATGACGGCTGCGCGCATGGGCTCCGGAATAATCAGGTCCTCCAGCAGCTCTCCCTGAGCCTCAGTTCTGGAGTACCCATACAATCGTGTGCTGGCTTCATTCCAATAGATGACCCTCCGATTCCGGTCGTAACCCTGAACGGCAACCATCGGCAGGCTCTCAATCAACTCATGGAACTTTTGTTCACTTTGCTCCGATTGTGACGGTAACGACGATCTGTCCTTATTCCTCTCCATGACGGACGAGACTCCTCCCGGTGGGTGAGAACGCATCTAAGCGTTTTCGAGTCATTCACAACAAGAATAGGAAGCCATTCCGCAGTTTGCGAGCCTGATGGGGTATTCCTTGTTAGAATGGCCCGGCATTTCCAACGTTTGGACGCTCAGTGAACATCACTTCCTTCGAATCCCTCGCCTGCCCACTCGACGGCAACCCGCTGCAGCGGGTAGATAAAGCCTGGCGATGTCCGCAGGGCCATAGCTTCGACATTGCGCGGCAGGGTTACGTACATTTGCTGCCGGTTCAGAAAAAGCGCTCGAAAGATCCCGGCGACAGTAAAACCATGGTGGCGGCGCGCCAGCGCTTTCTTGAGGCGGGGTACTATCGCCCGATTGCGGATGCCGTGTCGGCTGCAATCCTGAACGACGCTGCGACGGGCAGCGAACTCAGTTGTCTGGATGCCGGCTGTGGTGAGGGCTATTATCTGCGCCAACTAGCGTCCCAGGAGGACGAAATCTCACTATCGTTGCTCGGACTGGACATTTCCAAGTGGGCGGTGCTGGCGGCGGCGCGCAGGGAAAAGCGCGCATGTTGGGTGGTTGGCAGCAATGCTAATCTGCCGGTGTTGTCGGCTTCAGTGGACCGTCTTCTTTGCCTTTTCGGATTTCCGGTGTATCCGGAGTTTGCCCGGGTTATGCGGCCGGGTGGGCGACTGGTGCAAGTAGACGCCGGCCAGGATCATCTGAGGGAGTTGCGGGAGATTGTCTATCCGGAAGTTCGCGCAGACTCTCGTAAAGTGGCTCTGGTACCAGAAGGATTTCGGCGAATTGGCACCCAGGATTTACGCTTTACACTGCATCTCGAGGGCGCCGATCCTATTGCCGATTTATTGGCAATGACCCCGCACCTCTACCGGGCGAGTGCGGAAGGCAGGGCACGGGCTGCGGCGCTGAAAACGTTATCGGTAACCGTGGATGTCTGCCTGCAAACGTTTGAACGTTACAATCCGGCAGGTTGATCCTCGCTCTCTATCCCCCAGCGGGTACCCCTTGCCTTGAGCCGGTAGAATTCTTCGACGATGCCGGCCATGGCTTCAGGGCAGTATTCCCGAAGGCCAGCCAGCACCAGGCGCTTGGAAACCTCGCCAACGGTTTTTCCAGAAGACTGCAAATTGTATTCGAGCGTTACGTTGCCGCGTTTCCCCGCAACTTCCAGATCCGCATTATTCAACTCAAGGTCTGGCTGAGGGTTCTCCAGCTGCGTGAGAGCCAGGCTCATGCTCTCATACATCACCATTGGCCGGTCGGGATTGAACATCACCCCGTGTGATTCCATCAAGGGCTTGAGCGTGTGCGGAAAGTTTTTCCCGGACGCCGCAACATAGCACCGACTGAACTCTTCAATCACTTTTTCATCCCGGGTTACCGCGCCTTTACGGGTAACTTCCAGGTAGACCTTACCGGCTTCGTCGACAACGTTGATGGCTTCGCCATTTTCGCTTTCGCGGAACTCAAGCGGAACCTCGGCACCAAGCAGGTTACGGAACTTGAAGGTCATATTTTCTGAGAGCCCGAAACGGGACACCACAATGGTGAACAGAAGGTCGCCGGGCACGCAAAAACGACGGGCGTCCGGATCGTGGATCGGATTGAAGTCCCCGGCGATCTCTTTGGCAAAGTAGCTGGCCTGGGGTGCGGAAATCACAATACGTCCGTCCTGGACGGAATAGAACTGTTCAGAAAACATGGTGGGCCTTTTCTGGTTTGCTGAGCCTCGAGGGCCTGGGGAGTGAATTCACCCGAGCAGGCATTATAGGCCTTAGCGTGGCTCAAGGTGAGCCCGACCATGGTACTAATAAGGATGAATACGGACTAACACGGAATTTCAGGCAACAAAAAAGGCAGCCGAAGCTGCCTTTTTGATCGTACTGGGCTGTTAATTACAGACCAACTACGTTTTCCGCCTGAGGACCTTTCTGGCCCTGAGTCACGGTGAATTCAACCTGCTGGCCTTCTGCCAGAGTCTTGAAGCCGCCGCCCTGAATGGCGCTGTAGTGAACGAAAACGTCCGGGCCGCCTTCACGAGTGATAAAGCCGAAGCCTTTGGATTCGTTGAAGAACTTAACAGTACCGGTAACAGTAGACATATTTTACTATCCTGAATTCAATCATTTAATGTGCCGCCTGATCTCGTTGTGAGGGCAGGTCAGCGGTGTGCGGAAACATAAAAACTGGCGTGATCAAAAACAGGACGAACACTACTTATAACAACAGGGATGCGTCTTATTGATGAATGCTTTGCTAAATCTTTCCAACGACCGCCACTGTACTCCTGTCTGGATGGTTTGCATAGCTATTTTTTCTAGGCAGATACCCTGATCACCAGAAACCACTTAAACCAGCCCGTTAGAATCCTGAAGTTTCCGGGTCAACCGAGACATCAACTCCCCACCGTGCCGCCAGAAGTGCCAGTAAAGCGGTACTTCCAGGCCGCTGCCAGGGGCGATATTAACCAGTTGATTTGCCTGGATATGCTCCCGGGCCTGAATTTCCGGAATCATTCCATAGCCCATGCCGGCCAGCGCGAGCTTTACGAAGCCTTCGGATGAGGGGCACAGGTGGTGCGGAAATTTGCCCTGATAGCCTACCTGGGCCAGAAATCGATGCTGGAGTTGGTCGTTGGGGCCAAACACAATGGCGGGCGCGGATTGCAGGCTCCCGTTGTTCAGCCCGTCTGGAAAATAGCGGCGGGTATACTCCGGTGTGGCCAATGGCAGATACGTCATCACTCCCAGCGGTATGCACCGGGCGCCGGCAACCGGCTGAGGGCTGCTGCAAAGGCAGGCGGCTACGTCGCCCTCGCGCATGCGCCGCAGTCCTACGTCCTGGTCTTCTACCACCATGTCCAGAAGTATTCCTTCTTCGGTACAGAAGTCGCCGACGGCAGAGGCCCACCAGGTTGCGAGGCTGTCGGCATTGAGCGCGACGCGAAATCGAGTGGCTGGTTCGGCCAGGGAGGGAATGGAACTGGTCAGGTCGCGTTCCAGCAGGCGCACCTGATGAACATGATTGAGTAATCTCTGGCCTGCGGGCGTTGCTCTCGGAGTCTGGCTTCGCACCAGCACAGGTTGGCCAAGCCTGACTTCAAGTGTACGAATTCGCTGAGAAATGGCGGACTGGCTAATGCCCAGCATGTCGCCGGCTTTGTCAAAACCGCCGGCGTCGACCACGGCCGCAAGGGCTTCCAGCAATTTGTAGTCAAGCATAAGAAAAACTTATCAGGTATTAACAGGATGAATTTCAAGTATAGCGGTAACGGGGTAGGCTTTCGTCATTAATCATAAGGAGTGCAGTGGTGTTTGAGAGTTATCTGACAGGCCTGGTTGTGTGTGGCGGTATCATCGTGGCTATTGGTGCCCAGAATGCCTACGTTCTCAGCCAGGCCATTCGTCGTGAACACCATTGGTGGTCAGCAGGTTTGTGTATGACTTCGGATATCCTGCTGTTCACCCTGGGCATGTTTGGCGTGAGTGCAGCACTGATGGCCATGCCCGAGGCGCTGGATGTGCTCAGGTGGTTGGGCGTGGCGTTCCTGGGGCTGCTCGCAGGCCAGGCGTTCTATCGGGTTTTGAGGGGGCGCGCGTCGCTGGAGGCCGGGGAAGCTCGGCGCAGCACCGTCAAAGGTGTGATCCTTACAACATTGGCTGTCACCTTGCTGAACCCCCAGGTTTATCTGGACACGTTACTGCTGATTCCGGCCGTGGGTGCTCAGCAGCAGGATCCGGCCACGTTTGTGGCAGGTGCCAGCAGCGCGTCCGTGCTTTGGTTTGGTGCGCTGGCCTGGGCCGGTTCCCGACTGGCGCCATGGCTAGCCAGGCCTGCGGCGTGGCGTGTGATTGACGGTGTTATCGGCCTGATGATGGCTGCGATTGCTATTCAGCTCGCTGCAGGAGGGCTGTAACCCTATATCCTCTTTGCGCCTGAGATCGTTCGTGTAAAGGTTTCGCAAAACCCTGATCCCCGACTTCTTTTTCACGTATCAGTTCTCTATGGTTCGGTCTGATTTGAACTCATGGAGATATCTGAATGGCCTCTGCTACCCGTGCCGGGCATCGCTGGCTGAAGTGGGTTGGATTTCTGATTGTACTGTGCGCTTTGGCTTTCGCTGCCTTTTGGTACGCCCGCAACGGTAACGGCAATGAGCCGGCGTTGAATACCGTGGCGGTGAGCCGAGGCGACATCCAGAATCTGGTTTCGGCCACCGGCGTGCTTGAACCGAGCAATTATGTCGATGTGGGTGCACAGGTTTCCGGCCAGCTGGAGCTGATTCACGTACGAGTAGGCCAACCCGTTAGCACCGGCGATCTGCTGGCGGAAATCGACCCTACCGTCTATGTGGCGAAAGTGGATGCCACCCGCGCCCAGCTGAAGAACCAGCAGGCCCAGTTAGCCGATCGCAAGGCCCAGCTGCGGCTGGCGGAGACCCAGTTCCAGCGCCAGCAGAACCTGTGGCGCGAAGACGCGACCACACGGGAATCCCTGCAGACTGCCGAAGCATCGTTAGCGTCCGCCCGGGCGCAGTTGGCCATGCTTGAAGCCCAGATTGAACAGACCTCCTCCACACTGCGGGCCGAAGAAGCCAACCTGGGTTATGCGCGAATCTATGCGCCGATGGACGGGACCGTGGTGTCCATTGAAGCCCGCCAGGGACAAACCCTGAACGCCAGTCAGACCGCGCCGTTGCTTATGCGCATTGCCAACCTGAGCACCATGCGGGTGCGTGCCCAGGTGTCCGAGGCCGACGTCGGCAAGCTGCAACCGGGCATGCGGGTGTACTTCACCACACTCGGTGATGCCGAGCATAAGCTCTATGGAGAGTTGCAGTACATTGAGCCAACTCCCGAAGTAACCAACAACGTGGTGCTCTACAACGCCCTGTTTACGGTCGATAACCAGGAGGGGCGGTTGCTGCCCCAGATGACCGCCCAGGTGTTCTTTATTCAGGAGGAGGCACTGAATGTATTGCGGGTGCCAGTCAGTGCGGTGGCGAGAAACCAGGTCAAGGTCCTGGATGCAAAGGGGCAGCCACAGATTCGGGACATCGAAACCGGCATCAGCAACCGGGTATACGTGGAGGTGCGGTCCGGGGTGAGCGAGGGCGATCAGGTGGTGCTCGCAAACCGTGATCCACGGGCCGCTCAGGGTGAGGGCAGATCTGCCTTTCGGGGTATGCTGAGATGAGTCCGCGGCCGTTGATTGAGCTTCAAGGCATTACCCGTTCCTTTGGTGAGGGTGAACTGGCGGTTCCGGTACTCAAGGGCATTGATCTGAAGGTCTGGCCCGGTGAGTTTGTGGCCATCATGGGGCCATCGGGCTCCGGCAAGTCTACCCTGATGAACATCCTCGGCTGTCTGGATCAGCCCAGCGCTGGCCAGTACCGATTCAATGGCAGGGACGTATCCGCCCTGAACCGGGACGAACTGGCACTGCTTCGGCGTGACGCCTTTGGTTTTGTATTCCAGAGTTACAACCTGCTGCGCGGGATGACTGCCCGTGAGAATGTGGAGATCCCCGCCATTTACGCCGGAATGGCGCCGGCCGAGCGGCACGCAAGGGCAGAACGGTTACTCACCGGGCTTGGGCTGGGCGAGCGTCTGTCGCACAGGCCGGCACAGTTATCGGGTGGTCAGCAACAGCGAGTGTCAATTGCCCGGGCCCTGATGAACGGCGGCCAGTTAATCTTCGCAGACGAACCGACTGGTGCTTTGGACAGCAAAAGCAGCCAGGAAGTGATCCGGCTGTTAACCGATCTTTCCAGACAAGGCCATACCATCATCTTGATTACCCACGATCCCGACGTGGCAAAAGTGGCCCGCCGTCAAATCCGCATTGCCGATGGTGAGCTTGTTGAGGACACCGGCGCCGAAATGCCATCCGCGCAAATACCAGAAACTGACCAGAATGGCCGTCGCCACTCTCGTCTTGGGGATTGGCAGGAGGCCCTGAAAAGCGCTGTGCGTTCCCTGCACAGCAACCTGTTTCGGACGGCGTTGACACTGCTTGGCATCGTGATCGGGGTTGCCTCGGTGATCACCATGCTGGCGATCGGGGAGGGGGCCCGAAAGGATGTCGTCGACCGAATCAGCACCATGGGCAGTGATCTGCTGCTGGTGCGCCCGGGTGGTCCCGATCAGCGGGGTGGGCGCTGGAGCGTGACCACACTGGTGCCATCTGACTTCAAAGCAATCAATGAGATAGAGGGTGTTCTTGCAGCAATACCTGAGCTTACTGGCGGCCAGACGCTGCGCTATTCCAACCGGGATCACTCGGCTGAGATCAATGCCACCTCCTTCCGGTTCCCGGTGGCCCGCCAGTGGCCTGTTGTTGAGGGCACCTTCTTCAGCGCCCAGGATGAAGCCAGTTACGCAGCCGTAGCAGTATTGGGCAAAACCACCGCCAACGCTCTGTTTCCTGACGAAAGCCCCCTTGGTAAACACCTGATGGTTAACAACGTGCTGTTTCAGGTGATTGGCGTGATGGATGAAAAAGGCGCCTCTCCCATGGGACAGGACCAGGACGATGTGGTGTTTGTTCCCTACACCACGGGCAGCCTGCGCATTTTCGGGCAAACGCACCTGCGCAACATCACCGTGGCTGTGGCCGACATCGACCGTATGGATGAGATCGAAGCCCTCATTCACGACACTCTGATGGCCCGCCATGGCATTGAGGACTTTACTATCCGCAACATGGCTTCATTGATTGAAACCATTTCGGAAACCCAGAATACACTCACCTGGCTGCTGGGCTCTATTGCAGCAATTTCCCTCCTTGTGGGTGGCATCGGGGTGATGAATATCATGCTGGTGAGCGTCACTGAACGTACCCGCGAAATCGGTATTCGCATGGCCACCGGTGCCCGGGCGTGGAATATCCTGCAGCAGTTTCTGACCGAGGCCTGGCTGGTATCGGCCATAGGCGGGTTGATTGGTGTTGTCATCGGCATTGCCGCAACCCGGATTATTGGCTCTCTGGGCACACCCATTCACATGACGCTGCTACCCATGGCTCTGGCCTTTGGTTGCGCTTTTGCCACAGGCCTGCTGTTCGGGTTTCTGCCCGCCCGTAAGGCCGCCCATCTGGACCCTGTTCATGCCCTGGCCTCGGAGTAATGTTATGAGCCTTCGCCATATTGCACTGTTGTCGGTGTTGTTGACCGGGTGCGCGAGCTTTCCGCCACAACCCATTGAGCTGCCGTTGAATCCGCCAGCCCATTGGCACATCGGGGCTGGCGCCGGTGAAGCGGTTGGTTCGCGTTGGTGGTATGCCTTCGGTGACGAAGAGCTCAACCGTTTGGTCGACCGGGCACTCTCGAATAATCCGGACCTGGCCGCCACCGCTCAGGCAGTGATTCAGGCAGACTTGCAGTTGCGCAACGCCGGAGCTGCCTTGCTGCCGACCCTTGGTGCGTCGGGAAGCACGGGTAAACAGGCAAGCGAGGCCTCCGGCCAGGATCGTGTCACCAGTGGTTCGAGTAGCCTCGGGCTGTCGGTTGACTACGAGCTGGATCTCTGGGGTCGCCTGTCCGCCGCGGAAGCCGGGGCTCTCGCGGGTTTCCAGGGCTCGGAGTATGACTATGACGCCGCCCGAATGACGCTGGTGGCCTCGGTAGCCAGTACCTGGTTCGAATGGCAGGAGTTGCAGCAGCGCGTGGATATTGCGCGTCGGAATCTGGAACTGGGTGAAAAAACACTGGCCCTCGTCGAGGCCCGGTATCGTAACGGTGTGGCCGATCGCTCGGAATTGTCCCGCCAGCAAACCTCCGTACTGAACCTGAAGAATGCGGTGCCGCCACTGGAGTATCAGGCCCGGCAACGGTTAGCGGCCTTGCGGCTACTGACCGGGGATTATCCGTTTACGGAAGAGATTCCGGAGGCTGGGCTACTTGCGGTTCAAGTGCCGGAGATCAACCCGGAAACGCCGGCCAGCCTGGTTACCCGAAGACCGGACCTGGCGGCTGAGGAGGCTCGGCTGATGGCCGCCAGTGCGGACGTCGAGCAGGCCAGGGCGGCCTTGATGCCATCGGTGTCGCTCAGCGGCGCGGTTCGCTTCTCCACCAATAGTTTTGTAAGCCTGGCGGACCCACTGCAAACCGCCAATGGCCTGATTGCCCTCAGCCAGACTCTGTTTGATGGAGGCCAGCGTCGCAACAATGTTGCCATTTCGGAATCTCGGCGGGTGGCGTTGTTGGCGAGTTACCGTGCCAGCCTGCTCTCGGCATTCCAGGAAGTAGGGGATGCACTCGACAGAGAAGCGCTGTACCTGGACCAGGAGCAGCGGTTACAGAGTATTCTGACTCAGGCGGAAGAGGCCTTGCGGTTGACCGAGGTGCGTTACCGGGAAGGGGCAGATGACTTGCTCACCTTGCTGGAAAGCCAGCGGACCGTGTTTGATGCTCGCCAGCAGCTGAGCCAGGTGCGGTTGAATCGGCTGATTGCAGCGGTGGATCTGTACAAGGCGCTGGGAGGCGGCTGGCAGGCCGATCATCAGAAGAGAGAAACGGCAGAAGCTACGGCGCCGGCTGAGGCAGTTCGCCTTCGATCAGAAACTGATCCAGGCTGAATTCGTAAACCTGTTTACTGCCATCCGGTTCCGACAGGCTCATGGACACCTGGCTGGGCGACGTCACGGCAATCAGTTTTTGATAACTCCTGGGTGCGGCGTCCCGGAACACGCTGACGTTAAACAAGGCCACATTGACGCCCTCAACGCCGTTGTCTGGATGGTACGGAAGAGCGTAAAGGCCGGCTTGCAGGGCGCGGGCTGAGAGAAACTGGAAGGCGCCCACTTGCAGGCTACGCATGTCGGTACCCACAGCCTGGCTTTCCCGGTAGCTGACTGGATCTGTCAGCGTATGATGAAGATCCTGCCAGCGTTCAGACTGCAGCCGAACACCTCGTTCCGTTCGGAATCGCGCGCTGAACACCGTGTGCAAGGTGGTTAACGGGCGCTTGAACGGGGTTTTCAGGTGGCTCATGAACACAAACCGGTAAAACGCGGTTTCCGCCAGGGCAGCGGGAATGGCCATGGCTCCGTAGAACAGGCTTGGCTCGAAATTGCGGCCAAAACGTGAGCCGTATTTCAGGGGCGGGTAGCGGAACGGTGTGGTCAGCAGGTAATGGCGTTTTCGTGCCGTGCCGGGTACCGGTGGCTTGTTGCTTTCCAGCAGTTCCTCCAGTCGATTCTGTTCCTGCATACTGTCGACAATGCGCGCCGTCGCGATGTCTTCCTGGCTTTCCACTACCCGGAACAGGCTGCCTTGCAGCGGTGCGATGGACTGGGCAATCCGTTCCCGATAATTCAAATCCGCCCCCGCATGGCGTCCAGGTAGTGAACCACCCGAACCAGGCCTTCCGTACTCTGGATCATCTCTCTGGGTGTATCCTCAAAATAGTGGTTGGGCGTGTTCAGCCAATGGGTCATGGCCTCCCTTTCACCGCCGGTCAATGCATAGACGCTGCGGTAAAGCCGGATAAACAACAATGCCAGTTCACCGGACTTGCTGGCCGGATCGATGCCGTCGCGGGTCAGACCTGTGCGGTTTCGGCCAACCACGGCTGCGATTTCCGCTTGTGGCAGACCAAAGGCTTTCGCTGCGTTCAGCAGGGCTTTGGACAGCAGAGCTTTATCGCTGGTTTCCGGTGCTACGCTAACCGCTTCTGGCATGCTCTGGCCTCCTTTGATGAATTTTCATCATTATAGGCGCGGGTGAATAAAAAGTCACCAATAGAGCTAGCGCGGATAGCCAGTAATTTCCCTGATCTTTTTGTACAGTGGCTGCAGGCGGGGGTACATATCCTGATATACCTCCCGGTAGAGGCGTTGATAGAGCGCAGACGCTTCGGGGTTGGGCTCGAATACCCGGCCGGTTCTGGTCATAGCCGTGACCGCCGTGTCGAAATCCGGGTGTAATCCCAGCCCCACGGCGGCATCAATAGCCGCTCCCAGTCCGGAGGTTTCATAGGTATGCGGGCGTTCCGCCGGCAGGCCAAATATATCCGCCGTCAATTGCATGGCCGCATCACTCTGGGACCCGCCGCCTGCCACTCGAAGCCGCTTGATAGCCTGGCCGCTGCGTTTCTCGATGCGTTCCTTGCCTTCCTTCAAGGCGTAGGCCAGCCCTTCCAGTATGGCCCGATAGACGTGAGCTCGTGTGTGCACGTCGCCAAAGCCGATAATGGACCCCTTGGCTTCCGGGCCAGGTTGGCGCACGCCGGGGCTCCAGTAGGGCTGTAGCATCAAACCCATGGAGCCTGGCGGCACCGCATTCACCAGTTCGTCAAACAGGGCTTCGGGTTCAATGCCTTTCTGTTCTGCCAGCTTTTGCTCACGCAGCCCGAATTCCCGCTTGAACCAGCTCACCATCCAGAAACCCCGATAGATCATGACTTCGGTGGAGTAGTGGCCGGGCAGGGCAGACGGATACGGCGGCATGAACCGGGTGGGTTCCACATAGCGGGCATTGGTGGTGTTGATGGTGGCCGTGGTTCCATAGCTCATGCAGCCGGTCTCCGGAGACAGACCGCCGGAGCCGAGAATTTCGCAGGCTTTGTCTGATGCCGCGGCGATGACGGGCAGTCCACCCGGCAGGCCAAGGTGCGCCGCCGCCTCAGGCAGCAGGGTTCCGATCTGTTCACCAGGCGGTATCAGTTCAGGCAGCATACCCGGGGTCACCGGCATCACCTGCCATTTGAAATCCCGGGGCCCCGCCCAACGCTGGCGTTTATAATCAAAGGGCAGGTAGCCCACCTGACTGCCGGTGGAATCGCGGTATTCACCGGTCAATCGGTAATTCAGATAGCCTGATAACAGCAGGTACTTGTGGGTTTTCGCCCAGATGTCCGTCTGATTCTGCGCGATCCAGTTCGCCTGGGTTTTTTCCCGGAAGCGGCCAATGGTCTCCTCCAGGCGGGCAAGCTTGAACAGCCAGCCCCAGGGGCCTTTCACCGCCCCGTCTACCCGTGCATGGCGCTGATCCAGCCAAATGATGGCGGGCCGCAGGGGCTTGCCCTCACGATCGAGGTTGACCACCGTGCCGCGTTGCGTGGTAACGGTCACGCCCACCACCTGCTGCGGGCGGGCGCTGGTGGTTTGCCAGAGTTGCTGGCAAGCAATGCCAAGGTTGTCCCAGAAGTACTCCGGGTGCTGTTCTGCCCAGCCGGGTTGCTCGGAAAAGTAAGGCTCGATTTCCTGCTTGCCCTTGCCCAACAAGTTACCCCGGGTGTCAAACAGCAGGGCGCGGATGCTCTGGGTGCCGTTGTCGATCGCCAGTATCAGTGGGGTCTCAGGCATCCCGGGCATCCTCGCCCATCGGCAGTTGATAGCCCTTACGGTAGGTTGCCAGATATCGCTCTTGCTCCTGATGCCAGCGGGCATCATCCCAGCCAAGCAGGCTCTGGCATCGGTTACGGATTTCAGGAAGCAAACTGGCCGCCCCGTCAGGCAGGATCAGCCCCAGGCGGGTACGCCGCAGCATCAGATCATCCAGATGCTGAACCTGTTCATGGCGACAGGCCCATTCCAGTTCGGCCCAGAGCACACCGGTGTCCGGGATTTCGGTGGCGTCACCGTTGTTCAGGATAGACTGGCGGTGCGGGCCGTAATAGCCGCCCAGTCGATGCCAGGCCAGCGCCGTAATATCATCGGGTTTACGGTCGTTTGGCGTGGCCGTGAATACCCGTTGCTCGTCGCTACGAAGCCGGTCTTCATGCTGATCACCCAGGGCCATGGCCAACGCCTGTCGTGCCATCTGGCGGAAGGTGGTGAGCTTCCCGCCGGCGATGCTGATCAGGCCCTTGTCGTGCCGAATGGCGTGTTCCCGATTCTCCCGGGACGGAGCTTTACCTCCGCCGTCGGTGACCACAGGTCGAACGCCCGCCCAGGTGGACAGCACGTCGGCCCGATCAATGGTCGCACCGGGGAATAAACGGGTGGCAATTTGCAGCAGATAATTTACTTCCCCACCGGTGATGGCCGGCTCCTCGTTCAGATCTTTGGCGTGTTCGAGATCGGTTGTTCCCAGAACCGTGGCACCTGCCCAGGGGAAGGCAAATACAGGCCTTCGGTCATCCGGGTGGATCAGGGATACAGCGCAGGTCACCGGCAGCTTGTGCCACGGAATGACCAGGTGACTGCCTCTCAGCGGTCGGATGGTGAGCGGGTGATCCGTCGCTGATTGTTTCTGCAACCGATCGGCCCAGGCGCCGGTAGCGTTAATAACGCATCGGGTATTGACCGTGATGGCGCTCTGCTCTGCATTCTCTTCGGCAGTCAGTCTTAATCCGCAGACAGTTCCGTTATCATCCCGGTCGACGGCGGTCGCGGCGACGTAGTTCAGGCACATGGCGCCGTCGTGGGAGGCTTCGGCAATCAGCCTTTGGACCAGGCGGGCATCGTCTGTCACCGCATCGGTAAAACGACTGGTGGCGCGCAGGTTGGTAGTATCGAGCCCCGGGGCCCAGTTCAGGGTTTCCGCTGGCGTATATTTCTGATGGCTGCGGGTGCCGGCCAGGCGGTCGTACATGGCCAGCAGCATCTGGAACAGCCCGGGGCCCGGGAAGCTGCCTTTGTAGTGGGGCATCAGGAAAGGCAGTGGATCGACCAGTCCAGGCGCTTCCTGCAACATGCGTTCGCGTTCCCGGACGGCATCGCGGGTTAACCCGATGTGTCCGCTGGCCAGATAGCGAAGTCCGCCATGGACCATCTTGGAAGAGCGGCTGGAGGTGCCCCAGGCGAAATCTTTCTGCTCCACCAGCAACGTCTTCAAGCCGCTGCCCGCGGCTTCGCGGGCAACGCCGGCGCCGGTAATGCCGCCGCCGACCACTACCACATCGAAGGTCTGCGTTTCGCCCTTCAGGTTTTCCAGTATCTGTTGTCGATCCATGATCACTTCAATCCAGCAGAGTTTTGGGATTCAGGCGCTGGTCCGGATCAAAGCTCTGGGTCAGCGAACGAATTGCACGCATACCCAGCTCTCCCTTTTCGACAGGGAGGAAGGGGGCATGGTCCTTGCCTACGCCATGCTGATGGCTGATGGTGCCCCGGTTCCGCACGATCAGGTCTGAGGTGGTGTTTTTCAGATGTTGCCAGCGGCTCAGGGTCTCGTTATAGCTATCCGCAACCCGGAAAACATAGGTTGTGTAGATGGAACAACCCTGGCCGTAAAAGTGAGACAGGTGGGTAAATACGTGGGTTCGCTCGTTCCTGTCTGTCAGACCTTCCCTGAGGTTGGTTTCAATCCGGTTCATCAGGGTATCAACGTTGTCCCAGTCGGTGGCGGTTTCCAGGGTGTCCACGGCGTAGCCCATTTGCCACAGGGCTTCGCGCAGGTAGGGCATGGTGAAGCGTTTCTCCGCCCACTTGGCGCCAAGTTTTGTGCCGGTATAGACCCCTTTGTAGTCACTGCAGAGTTTGCGGGCCTCCGCAAGTGCTCCCCGGCACTGGGCTTTGCTGCCGGTTACGCCAAAGGTCATCATGCATTTGCCGTCTTCCGCACCGCGAAACGCCAGAAAACGTTCCAGTAGCCCGATCAGTTTCGGATGCCCGGCCAGTGCCAGCTGGGTTTCGGTTTCAATGGCGTTGCTCAGTCGTAGCATGGAAAGCTGAACCCGGTTCTGAACCAGCTTGCGAGCGGCGGTTCGGGCCTTGTCCCAGTCCGGGAAGAACACCACATGAAAGCTTTCCTGTTCAGGCAGACGGCTGATCCGGGCTTTGACCTCGGTAATCAGGCCCAGCCGGCCCTCGGAACCGAGGATCATTTCCCTGACATCCGGGCCGGCGCTGGAGGCCGGAATGGTGGGGATTGTCAGGGTGCCTTGCAGGGTTTCAATCCGGCCGCCGGCAAACAGCTGTTCTATACGGCCGTACCGCAGTGACTGCTGGCCACTGGAGCGGGATGCCACCCAGCCGCCAATCGTGGAGAGCTCGAACGACTGAGGGAAGTGTCCCAGGGTATAGCCATGGGCTCTTAACTGGGATTCCACCAGCGGGCCGGGGGTGCCTGCTCCGAAGGTGGCGATCTGGCTCTCCCGATCCAGATCCATCAGGCGGTTAAGATTCGCAAGGCTGACGGTCAGAACCGGTTTGCCCTGGTCTACCGGGTTGATGTGCCCAGCTACGCTGGTGCCACCCCCGTAGGGGATCAGTTGGATATCCTTGTCGTTGGCGTAATGGAGCAGGGCGCGTACATCGGTACTGGTGTTCGGGAAGGCCACGCCGTCCGGGAACTCGCCAATATCACCGCTGCGCATGGCCAGCCAGTCTGGCAGGCTTTGGCCCCGGGCGTGTCGGACCCGGGTTTCCGGGCTTCGGTCGATCAGGTCATCAACCTGTGGGTCTGAGGGCAACCGGGATTCCGGAACCTGCTCACAGGCTGCATGCAGGGTGATATCCGCCAGCGGGGAGCCGCCTCCCACACGATCTGTGAGAAAGGCCTGACCTTGCTCCGGTAATTCCAGTGAGAACTGTTCGTCACCCCATCCATTCCAGCGTCGCATTCTGTGCTGCTCCATCGTTTATCGAATTGCGGGCATTCTAACGGCTGGCCGGCCGTTACCAGTGTCAGAGAGCGACAAGCTCGCTGTCATTTACCGACAATCGGTATTCACAGCGCGTTTTTTTTAAGGGCGGAGGGCTTCGGTCAGCCTGTCGTTAAGATCCCGCCAATGCTCCAGCTTCCGGGCATCGCCAATTCTGGCATTGTCGCCGGATGTGCGGTTCAGCCACAGGCCTTCACCGTTGAAGCTGTAAACCGGTTCCAGATCGTTTCTCTGGGATGCCGGTTTGATGTCATTGATCAGGTTGTCGAGAATCAACGGGTCGGAGCCCGGCGTTTCATACCAGGCCAGGACCATATGGGCCTGGTTCAGCTCCAGTGCTTTGACGTAGATAATCCGGAGTTGGTCATCCGGGACGCCCATGGCCCTCAAGGTGAGGTACTTGGCGATGGAGAAGTCTTCACAGTCACCGCCGTTGGTGGTGAGCAACTCAACGGGGGTAGCCCAGTAATCTTCCTGGCCCCAGTGGCGGATGTCGCTGACAAACGTCACCCGGTTGAAGAAGGAATTAACCAGCCGAAGCTGGCGATCTCTCGGAGCGTTGGCAGCCATTGCGTGCAGGCGTTGCCAGTTCTCAAGCCGCTGGTGCGCGGCTTCGCCGAACTCTTCCAGCACATAAGTCATCAGGCGACTGCTTAGTTCAAGAGCGCTGACAACAGACACGGTAAGGATGAGGGGAAGCAACAGGGACTGGCAACGTATGAGTCTGCTTGCCGCTTCCATGGCGGGCCTCAGTTGTTGTTCTGAAGCCGCTGGCGTAACTGTTCCAGCCGTTGACGAATTTCCTCTCGCCGCTGTTGCTGGTCGGCCGACGAGGCGCTGGTCTGGGGGCGTGCTCTCTGCACCTGAACCTCTTGCTGTGGGGGAGCTTCGTAAGCAGGCTCGTCATTGCTTGCGAAATCGACCCCGGAGCGATCTTCGGTCTCCGGGAAGTAGAGGTTTTCCAGTTTGCCGGATCGTTCAATGATGACCCGATTGGCAAACACAGTCCGAAGCCTGGCATTTCCGGGCAGTTCATCACCTACCAGAAAGGCCTCGGTTTTGCCTTTGTCATCTTCGATCAGGGCGCTGCCGGGGAAGTCGCCGTCTGCTGCCAGCACACCTCGCAGGGACAGGCGAAGATTGGTTTCCGGCAGGTTCTCTGTGTTGGTGTCTTCATTTTGCGGGGTGGCAGTCGCCGAGCCGAACACTTCCAGATCCGACAACTGAACATCAGGCACGGTTCTGGCCTGATCTGCACCTGTTGAAGCTTCCCGGGTCGGTTGCGGCAGGGTACGTTGGGTTTCATTCTGCCAGAACTGATAGCCTTGCCAGCCGGTCAGCGCCAGCATGGCCGTTGCTGCTGCTATGGCCAGAAGCAGCGGAGTCCTTCGATCAATTGCAAGCATTGTCGTTCCTGAATGCATTGGGAAATCGTAAAAAGCTCACAGGTTATCAGACTGCAATGAATTAGTGGCAGTATAGTGTATAGAGTTGTTCAGTGGTTCCCATTCCTGTGGTAGCCTTTTTGCTTACGCTGACAACGTGGAGGGCCGTCGCAACGGGTGGCCCCATAAGAACAATCAGTGACCAGACGGATTTAACGAGGACGAGCTTGACCACCCAAACCGACATTCAGCCGCAGGATGCGCCGCTGGGCAGACTTCCCTTTACCTTCGCCAAGCGTAACGGAGTCATCCTTACCCGCAACGAAGAGGGCGAGCCGGTCATTCTCGTGCGCCCGGGGGCTTCCCACACCGCACTGGCCGAGGCAAACCGCGTGAGCGGTGGCCGGGCGAAGTTCTCTACCGTTGAGCCGGACCGCTTCGACCAGGCCCTGAATGCCGCCTATCAGAACGATTCGGCGGAAGCCATGCAAATGGTGGAGGGGATCGGTGACGACATGGATCTGGCCTCTCTGGCCGATTCGGTTCCGGAAACGGAGGATCTGCTGGAGCAGGAGGACGACGCTCCCATTATCCGCCTCATTAACGCCATTCTTACCGAGGCGGTCAAAACCAACGCCTCGGACGTTCACATCGAAACCTATGAGAAACAGCTGATTGTCCGGTTCCGGATTGACGGCGTGTTGCGGGAAGTGGTCCAGCCCAAGCGGGCGCTGGCACCATTATTGGTCTCGCGGATCAAGGTTATGGCAAAACTCGATATTGCAGAAAAGCGGGTACCCCAGGACGGCCGCATTGCTTTGAGGGTGGCCGGCCGGGAAGTTGATATCCGGGTGTCGACCATGCCTTCGTCCAGTGGTGAACGGGTGGTACTGCGCCTGCTCGACAAACAGGCGGGCACCATTCGGCTGGAGTCACTCGGCATGGCCGGGCAGGATCTGAAAACCCTGCGCAAGCTGATCTATCGTCCGTACGGTATTCTGCTGGTGACCGGTCCCACAGGTTCCGGTAAATCCACCACGCTTTACGCCTCGCTGCAGGAAATCAATGATCGCAGCCGCAACATACTGACGGTCGAGGATCCGATCGAGTACAACCTGCCGGGCATTGGTCAGACCCAGGTGAACCCGAAAGTGGATATGACCTTTGCTCGGGGCCTGCGAGCCATTCTGCGCCAGGATCCGGATGTGGTGATGATCGGGGAAATCCGGGATCTGGAAACTGCGGAGATTGCCGTTCAGGCGAGTCTGACCGGGCACCTGGTGCTGTCCACCCTGCACACCAATACCGCCGTGGGTGCCATTACCCGTTTGATGGACATGGGCATCGAGCCTTTCCTGATCTCCTCCAGTCTTGTCGGTATCGTTGCGCAACGGCTGGTGCGGGTGCTCTGTACCCACTGTCGCGAGCCCTATATGCCTACCGAAGAGCATTGTGAGTTCCTGCAGCAGGACCCGGCCAATCCGCCCACCATCTTCCGCGCCAAAGGCTGTGAGCATTGTAACCAGTTGGGCTATCGAGGCCGGATTGGTATCTACGAGGTGGTCGAGATCACGGAAGAAATCAGCACCCTTATTCATAAACGCGCAGGGGAGCTGGATCTGGAACGGGAGGCCCGCCTGCACAGCCCGAGTATTCATGCCGATGGCGTTCAGAAGATTCTGGATGGCGTAACCACGGTGGAAGAAGTACTGCGTGTGACCCACCGGAGCCAGTAATCCATGCCGGCCTACGAATACAAAGCTCTGGATGCCAGAGGCAAGCAGAAACAGGGCGTGCTGGAAGCCGACGCGCCCAGAGCGGTGCGCCAGCAACTCCGGGAAAAGGGGCTGACCCCGCTGGCAGTGGAAGCGGCCGTAGAAAAACAGGCCCGTAGCAACCCACTGAGCAGCCGCGGTTCTCTGAGCGCAGCCGATCTCGCCCTGGTCACCCGGCAGCTGGCCACGCTCATCCAGTCCGGGATTCCGGTCGAGCAGGCACTGAGTGCGGCCGCCCAGCAATCCACCAAGCCGCGGATTCGCAGCATGCTGATTGCTATCCGCGCCAAGGTGATGGAAGGCTACACACTGGCGGACAGCTTCGGTGAATTCCCCAAGGCCTTTCCCCGGCTCTACCGCTCCACGGTCGCGGCCGGTGAACATGCCGGGCATCTGGACCTGGTGCTGAACCGGCTGGCGGACTACACGGAAAGTCGCCAGGAAGCCCGCCAGAAGATTCAGTTGGCTGCGATTTACCCGATTATCCTGAGTGTCGTAGCTATTGCCATTGTGGTGTTCCTGCTCACCTATGTGGTGCCCGACATTATCGAGGTCTTTCTCAAGCAGGGACAGGAGCTGCCCGGGCTGACGGTGGCTATGCTCTCGGTGTCGGAATTTCTCGGCAGTTTCGGAGTCTACCTTCTAGTCTTGCTGGTGGTGGCGATCATCGGCTTCCGTTTCGCGTTGACGAAACCGGCGGTGCGCCTGAAGTTTCACAAGCGGCTACTTCACCTGCCGCTGTTTGCAGGCATGGTACGAGGCGTGAATACGGCCCGCTACGCCAGTACCCTGAGCATTCTGACCACCAGTGGTGTACCACTGGTTGAAGCGATGCGCATTGCCGGGGAGGTGCTTTCCAACGATTATCTCCGGCAGGAACTGCGGGAGGCTGCCCGGAAGGTCAGTGAAGGGGGATCGTTGCACCGTTCACTGGACCAGACCGGTTACTTCCCGCCAATGATGCTGCATATGATTGCCAGTGGCGAGGCCAGTGGCGAGCTGGACAGTATGCTTGAACGCACGGCCCGCATGCAGGAAAACACCCTGCAATCCAAGATCGCCGCTATTGTGGGATTGTTTGAACCCATGATGCTGCTGTTCATGGGGGCGGTGGTGCTGATTATTGTTCTGGCGATCATGCTGCCGATTCTGAACATGAGCAACCTGGTGGGATGATGGCCCGCCGTCGGGCCAGCAAGGAAGCCAGAAAACTTTTCTGAAAGCGACGAGAAACAACGGACCCAAGATGAGTGAAACTATGAGCATGAACCAACCGAAAGCGCTGGCCCGGACCAAGGGCTTCACCCTGATCGAAATCATGGTAGTGATGGTCATTCTCGGCCTGTTGGTGGCAATTGTGGCGCCCAACATCATGGGGCGCAGTGATCAGGCCAAAGTAACGGTGGCCGAAACCCAGATCAGTAACATCGCCAACGCACTGGACCTGTATCGCCTGGACAACAGCCATTATCCCTCTACCCAGCAGGGCCTTGAAGCACTGGTCAACAAGCCCAGCGGCAGCCCTGAGCCGAAGAACTGGAACCCGGATGGCTACCTGAAAAATGTTCCCGAAGACCCCTGGGGTAACAACTACCAGTATGTCAGCCCTGGTGTAGACGGGCCGTACGATCTGTATTCCTATGGTTCTGACGGCCAGGAAGGCGGGGATGGCGATGCCGCTGATATCAGCGTCTGGGACAGCGGGAACTGATTGATTGTGGGCCGCAGGGCTGACCAAAACGGCTTTACGCTGATCGAGATTCTGGTAGTCCTGATCATCGTCGGACTGCTGGCGGCACTGGCGGTGTTCAATATGGCCGGCAGCTCCCAGCAGCGCGAGCTGGAAAGCCAGGTTCGGGAGCTCTACCTCCTGATGCAAACGGCACAGGAACAGGCGGTTCTCAATAACCTGGAAATGGGCTTGCTGCTGGAAGAAGACGGTTATCGGTTCGTGGCGTTTCAGGATAAGACAGGCGAGTGGAAATCCTCAGGTGAGCGCATATTCCACAAGCGAACCCTCCCGGAATGGTTGACCGTTACCCAGTATATCGAAAGTGACGCTCCGCGACTGGCCTCGGCCGAGGATCGGCTCAGGCCAGACGTGGTGTTCTTCTCCAGTGGTGAAACCACACCGTTTGAAATCGAATTCACCCTGGGCCGGGACACTGACCTGATGCACGTGGTTGCTTCAGTTGGCGTCTCGCCGTTGGAATGGCGCAAACCTGGTTCCGGGGATGAGTCATGAGTCGGCCTCAGCGTGGTTTCACCCTGATTGAAGTCCTCGTCGCATTGCTCGTGTTCGGTCTGATTGCAACGGCCGCCGCCGAAGTGGGCGGGAATTACATCACCAGTTTCGAGCGCATACGTGACAAGACGCTGGCAGGCTGGGTGGCGGAAAACCGGATTAACGAACTACGGCTTCAGGATGAGCTGCCAGGGATTTCGGAGAATTCGGAAGATACCGACTTCGGAAATTTCCGCTGGCGGGTCACCACCGTTGTTGAGGCTACGGCAGAGCCCACGATGCGGCGGATTGAGGTAACCGTAGCCAAATACTCCGGGGCGCAATCAGAACCGTTTGCCGTCCATACCCTGGCTGCCTTCCTGGGAGAAACCTGATGAGCATGCCCGCGCGCCAGGTCAGGTTAGCCGGGGAGTCCGGTTTTACGCTGATGGAGGTGCTGATTGCCGTCACTATCACAGCCGTGATCGGGCTGGGTGTTTGGCAGGTGGTGAGCAGTGTAATGAACTCCCGGGACCGGGTGGATGAGGTTGCCCAGGCGTTCGACGGTTTGCAGAAAACCATGTTGCTGCTGGAACGTGACATCACCCAGATCATCAACCGGCCCGCCCGGGATGTTTATGGTGATTATTCACCGTCCTTAACCTCAAGGGATGATGCGTTTGCGTTGATGCTGACCCGCCAGGGTTGGCGCAATCCGCTTGGTCTCCGGCGTAGCGGTCTGCAGCGCGTCGGCTGGGAATATACCGGAACTGAACTGCGCCGTCGGTATTGGCCTGTGGTGGATCAGGGGCAGGAAGACGAAAGCCTGGACATTCTGATGCTGGACGGGGTTCTGGAGTTTGAAATCCGGTTTCTGGATGAGAACGGTAACTGGCAGGAGCAATGGCCGGAAGATGATGCTCTGGCGCAGATGACGCCGGGAACCCGACCCGACATCTCATTGCCTCGCGGGATTGAGATTACACTGGAACATGAACGCTTTGGTGAGTTGGTCCGCACGTTCAGTTTGCCGGATTTTGAACCGTCGCAGGCTCAGGCGGTGATCAATCAGCAACAGGAGACCCAGGCCGAGTCGGAAGATGACGCGACTGAAGACGGATCTGGCCAGGCCGCGGGCGGGGTGACCGGCAATGATTAAGTTTGCCGGGAGCAGGCAGCAGGGCGTCGCCCTGATCATGGTGCTGTTGGCGATGGCTCTGGTGGTATTGATGGCATCGGGCATGACCCGCCAGCAAAGCCTGCGGGTGTTCAAGGCTGGCCATTACCTGGCCCAGCAACAAGGCCAGAGTATTGCTCTGGGTGCCGAGGAATTTGCCAAGCGTATTCTGGTTCGGGACTACGAAGAGGATAAGGAAAACAGTGTGATGGTCGACAGCCCGGATGAGTTCTGGGCCATGCACGCTGCCATTCTGCCTCTGGACGACAGTGGTGTTGCCGAGGTCCAGATCGATGATCTTGGAGGAAGAATCAACCTGAATAATCTGGTTACCGCGAGCGGAGAAGTGGACCCCATCACCAAAGACCGGCTCACCCGGTTATTTCGTGCTCTGGGTATCACCGGCCTCACCGTAGACCCGCTCATTGACTGGATGGACGCCGACGACCAGGCCATCAGTGCTTATGGCGCCGAAGACGGCCAGTATCTGATGGCAGACCCTCCGTATCGCACTGGCAACCAGCCCTTTGTTTCCATTACCGAGTTGCGTCTGATTGAGGGCATGACCGAGGAAATCTATGCTGCGCTGCGGCCTCATCTGGTGGCGCTGCCAGTCTCCGGCGTCGGCATTAACGTGAATACCGCGACGGCCCAGGTTCTGATGAGTCTGCACGAGGATATGAATGAGGCTCAGGCGGAATCGATTATTGCCAAGCGCGAAGAAGAACGATTCGAAAACCTTCAGGATTTCCTGGCACTGCCGGAGTTCTCGGGGATGGGGCTGAAAGCCAACGGGTTAACGCTTCAGACCCGTTTTTTTGAAGTTGTCTCACGGATTACCTACGATAATCGTGTCGTCAATATGGTCAGCACCGTGTATAGAAACCCGGAGGGCGAAGTCCGGACGGTTCACAGGGATACCGGGCAGAAGAATCGCATTACCAAGGAACCTTACACTTTCTCAGAAGGATAACCATGTCTTACCGCCTTTTTGTCCGGCCGGTGCCTCCGTATGCGGACCCGGACCAGAGCCCCGATGCCCAGCTGTTCAGCTGGGTGCTCCAGGATGCCAGTGGCGATGCTCAGGCCAGAGGCACGGCTGATACACGGGAGCATATCGAGCAAACGCTGGCACAGAATGCGCTGGAGAAAGTGCTGCTGATCGGACTGATTCCCGGTGATGAGGCAGTTTTCTGTCTGGCGGATATACCGGCGAAACAGACCCGTTTTATTCAGCAGGCCTTGCCGTATGCCGTTGAGGAGCAGATAGCCCAGGACATTGACTCGGTTCATCTCGCGCTGGGGCCGCACACGCCTGAGGGCTACCGGGTTGCTGCCATCGATCGCGAGCAGATGGCTCGCTGGCGCCAACTGTTTTCTGGCTGGTACCACGCCCGTCTGGAGGCCGTCTATCCAGACGCTTCACTGTTGCCAGCGGCGGAATCCGGATGGGTCATCTGCCTGGATGCAGAGTCGGCACTTCTGCAGAGCCAGCGGGGAGAGTGGCTGCGCATGCAGGCAGATAATCTTCCGCTGCTTGCAGTGACACTTGCTGCGCCTTCGTCTGACGAAGTGGTGGCCGAAATTCCGGTGCAGCTATATGGCACCGAGGCAGATCTGGACGCGAGCCAGGCCCTGGTGAGCGAGCTTTCGGGAACCACCGGGCTTCTTCGTATCGAAAAGAAGCCGTTGGAGTTTTCAGTAACCGAGTTCCTGGCGTGGTCGTACCACCATCACCTGAGCCAGCCCATTAATCTGTGCCAGGGGGCGTTCGCGTTCAAGGCGGAGGGCAGCAGCCCCCTGAAACCCTGGAAGCCGCTTATCGCCGTAGCATCACTCTGGTTCGTGATCCAGATGGGGCTGGAGATCGGTATGGGAATCTACCAGCAGCAGCAAGCGGAGCAGCTTGAAAGCCAGGCCATGGCAGTTTACCGGAATGCCTTTCCCTCGGACCGCCGAACCCATGCCGGAAACGTACGACGTGTGATCGAAGGCCAGTTACGGGTTGCTGGCTCCCAGGGCTCTGACGTCGATTTTATCACCCTGATGAAATACACCGGCGATCAGTACGGCCGGCTGCAGAATCCCGGAGCTGTTACCTTTAACTCGATCAACTACAGCCGGAGCCGGGGCGAACTCGTGGTGGATATCCGGGCCGACAGTTATGATCGGTTAAGCCGTCTGCGTAACGGACTGGCCAGCGAAGGGCTGCAGGCCCAGATCGGTTCCGTGGTCAACGAATCCAGCGGCGCCCGAGGCCGCCTCACGGTCTCAGGAGGATAAGCCCATGTGGTCACGCATCAAGGATCAACCAGCCGTGGGCAAACTGATTGCTCGCTATGATCAGTTACCCACCCGCGACCGTCAGGCATTGACTGCTCTGGGTATAGCCCTGTTGCTGGCATTGATTTATCTGCTGATCTGGCAGCCGGTGACTCAGTTTCATGACCGGGCTGCCTCGAGTCGTGAGAATGCCGCAGAACTCCTGGCCTGGATGCGGGCTAACGAGACGACCATTCAGCGCCTGGGCTCGGCTGGTGGCGCAGCGACAACTGCGGCAGGGGCTGACAAGCCGGAAGACGGGCGGGCATTGATGGCCCTGGTGACTCGTTCAGCCGGAGAGGCGGGGCTTTCTTTGCAACGCTTCGAGCCCAGCGGTGAGGGTGCCATCCGGGTCTGGCTTGAAAACGCCGCCTATGCGGATGTGGCAGCCTGGCTTGAGCGTTTGCACAGTAATCATGGCGTGGTGATTGACCAGGCCGCACTTGATCGGGGCAATGGGCCCGGGCAGGTATCCGTGAGGCTTACGCTGGCGATCTGACCGGCAAGCGTGACCCCACACTAGCGAGGGAGCAACACGATGGCAGACAACAACAATAATGCTGAAGCTGTTCTGGTTCGCCTGGACGAGACGGCACGAAACGAGGCCCAGTCGGTGCTTTTTCATGCCTATCGGGAGGAGCCGACATTCCAGTACCTGTTCGATCACCGGAAACCCGGTTACAGCCAGAGGGTGAGGGCGACCATCCGGGAACTGATCGACCTTTATCTGGAGCTGAATCAGGATGCCATCGGTGTGATGGTGGACGAAACACTGGTCGCGGTTGCGTTTGTAGGTGAGCCGGAACTCAGGCTGAATCTGGCAGACCAGCTTGGCTGGCGGGTGCGTATGGTTCTGACGGCGGGCTTTTCATCTACGCGCCGGTATCTGGAGTATCATCGCAGGATTCGCGACCTTTTGCCGCAGAGGCAGGCGCATCAGTTGCCGTTGATGGGAGTCAACCCAAAATACCAGCACAAGGGGTATGGTCGGATGTTGCTGCAGGCAGTGGAGCGCCTGTGTGAGGAAACCCCCCGGGGCAGTGGATTGGTGCTCGATACCGGGAACAGCCGTTACCTGCCGTTTTATGAATCCGAGGGGTTCCGAAGCCTGGGCAAGATCCGGCTTGGTGATTTTGAAGACCACGTGTTGTTCCGGGAAGTGCTCGCAGACGAAGATCAGTCGAGTGAGCCCCGGCAGCAGCAATCTTGAAGTAAACAGGAGAAACAGTGTCTGAGAGCCATGATTTTGATCTGATCGTTATCGGGGCCGGTTCCGGCGGTGTCCGGCTCGCCCGCATGTCGGCCCAGCGCGGTGCGCGGGTGGCGGTGGTTGAATCCCGTTATCTGGGAGGAACCTGCGTTAACGTGGGTTGTGTTCCGAAAAAACTCTTTGTCTATGGAGCGCACGTCAGGGAAGAGCTCGAAGATGCAAATGGATATGGCTGGTCTGTGCCAACAGACGATGTCTCGTTTGACTGGCCAACGCTGGTCGCCAACAAGAATGCCGAGATAGAGCGCTTGAATGGCATTTATGGCCGATTGCTCGAGAATGCCGGCGTCACCATCATTGAGGGTACGGCCAGTCTCCGCGACCCTCACACGGTGATCGTTGGTGATAGAGCTTTTTCGGCAGCGCACATCACAGTTGCCACGGGCAGCTGGCCAGTGGTTCCGGATGTTCCCGGCAAGGAATTTCTGCTCACCTCCAATGAGATGTTTTACCTGCCACAGTTACCTCGCCACGCCGTGGTCTGGGGCGGTGGTTACATTGCCGTCGAGTTCGCCGGCATTCTCGCGGGTCTTGGTGTGGAGACCACGCTGCTGTACCGGGGCGAGCTGTTCCTGCGAGGGTTTGACGAGGATATCCGCAAGTTCACGGAACAGGAGATGCGCAAGAAAGGCGTGGATCTCCGGTTCAATGTCACGATTGAATCTGTCGAGCAGTTGAATGCTCACTACCAGGTGAATCTGAGCGATGGCAGCAGCATGGAGACCGGGCTGGTTATGGCTGCGACAGGTCGCCGCGCGCTCGTAGACGGACTCGGGCTGACCGATCTGGGAGTGGAACTCAATGCTTCGGGTCATGTTGAGGTGAACGATCATTTCCAGACGGCGGTACCGTCCATCTCCGCCCTTGGTGATGTCATCGGAACGCCGCAGCTAACGCCGGTTGCGCTGGCGCAGGCCATGGTGCTGTCCCGGCGGCTGTTTGGTGATGGCCAGGGTGATATGGACTACAGCGCAATACCGACCGCTGTCTTCTGTCAGCCTAATATCGGAACGGTCGGGTTGACCGAGAAAGAAGCGCGGGACGCGGGGCATTCGCTGCGGATTTACCGTTCCGAGTTTCGCCCCATGAAGTACACCCTGAGCGGCCGTGATGAGCGCTGTCTGATGAAGCTGATTGTGGATGATAGTTCAGACAAGGTACTGGGCGCCCATATGGTTGGGCCGGATGCCGGTGAAATCATCCAGGGACTGGCGGTGGCTATTAAAGCCGGTGCCACCAAGGCCCAGTTTGACGCTACGATGGGCATTCACCCGACATCCGCTGAAGAGTTTGTCACCATGCGAGAGCCGGTGGCCTGACAGGGTGGATAGCGCCGGAGTGCAAAGCCTGCCAGCTCCGGCGCTCGTTATTACACGCGAATCCAGCGAGAGAGTACCTCCCGCAACGTATCCCTTCGCACGGGCTTGGTCAGATAGTCGTTCATACCTGCTTCTTTGCAGGCTTTCTCAGTATCCTCAGACACATCGGCGGTCAGTGCGATAATGGGTACGCCGCTCTGACCATTTCCCTGTTCCCAGTCGCGGATCATACGGGTGGCATCATAGCCATCCATTACTGGCATCTGGCAGTCCATCAGAATGACATCATAACCTTCGTGGTCATTTTTGATTCGTCTAACAGCATCGGTACCATTGGTCACGCATTCGGTCTGGAATCCGAACTTCCGCAACAGCGCTTCCGTTACTTTCTGGTTCACCAGGTTATCCTCGACCACCAGGGCCCGGGCGGTACCGGTCACCTGTTCCCGTGGCTCATCGGTTGGAGGATTCTGATAGGCTAGCTCGAAAGGCAGCTCGAACCGGAATGAGGATCCCTGGCCGATGTCGGACTCCACCTGCACATGCCCACCCATCAATTCGACCAGGCGCTGAACCAGCGACAGCCCAAGCCCTGTGCCACCGTGAGCCCGGTTATCGCCGGCGTCCAGCTGCTCAAAGCTGTTGAAGACACTTTGCAGTCGTTCCGCAGGAATACCAGAGCCTGAATCCTTAACCGAGCATTGGACGAGTACGCAGTGGTTTTCAAGCTCAAGCCAGTTCACCCGGATGCCGACGAATCCTTCGCTGGTGAACTTCAGTGAGTTGTCGATCAGCCCGGCAAGAATCTGCCTCACCCGCGGCGCATCTCCAAGCACGGCAGGATGCCGTGGCCATTCACCGAGGAACTGGAGATCCAGGCTCAGCCCCTGCTTTTCTGCGGCGTGACGGTAGGAGGCGACGCAATTGGTGAACAGGCTCTGAAGATCGAAGGCCTGTTGGTCCAATACCAGATTGCCATTGTCCATTCTGGCGTAGTCCAGGATATCGGAGATCACGGTCAGCAGGTCTTCCGTGGATTGCCGGGCCGTGGTCAGGTAGTCGCTCTGGCGCTTGGTCAACGGCTCTTCATGAATCAGGTCAACCATGCCGAGCACGCCGTTCAGGGGAGTCCGAAGTTCGTGGCTCATGGTGGCAAGAAACTCTGACTTGGCCTGGCTGGCGTGTTCCGCTTTCTCCCGGGCACTTTCAGAAATCGCCAGTGTCTGGTCCCGGGCAGACCGAAGTTGTTCCAGATGAACTGCGAGTTCGTTCAACTGTTGCTGTATCTCCGCAATTTCCCGGGCACTGCCCTTGCTGGAGACCGGTTGCGTGGTGTAGTCACCAACAATCAGCTTGCCAACGCGGCTGGACAGTTGTCGCATGGGCTGAAGGATATTGTTCAGGAAATGGTTTGCCAGCAGCAGGCTGAACACCAGCAAGGCAAAGCCCACGGTCAGGGAGCTCCAGAGAATATCCTGCCTTCGGGTTTCCAGAACGTCGGGGTTCACCCCGACTTGCACCAGTCCCACCCGAAGCGATCCGGAATTGAAGTTCCAGCCGCCGGTAAACCAGTCACCCGCTCCACCAGAACCGATCTCCAGTGGTTCCTGCAGAATCTCGGCGTCATAGATGTCGAAGATTCCGTCTGCTGTATGTTCCGATTCGATACCTCGGCTGACAAAACCGAGCTCTTCGCCAACGACGTCGGTCACGCGAATCCAGTCTGCTTTGCTGCGTTTCAGGGACTGCCCGAGGACCTGCTCCAGAGCCGTTGAGTTACCGGAGACCACGGCATACTCAAGTGCTGGGGCGAGGCTGTCTGCGAGCATCTGACTGCTTTGGGCCAGATCCAGACGGGCATCTTCGAGACGGGCTGAGGTAAAGAAAACCATCAACGCCACAAAAATCACGACCGCGGGCAGGGCGCCAAGCAGGAGAAGGCGCCGCGAGAGCGACATGCCGGGAGTGTTGGCTGTGTTGCTCATTGGCCGGCCTCCTGGTTGTTCTCGCTAATCATGTTTTGTACCGCCTGGGCAATCCACTCCCGTTCTGGCATCGGGATGTTCAGGGATCGCGCAACCTGCTGGTTTACCTCAACCCGGTATTCGTCCGGGTAGGTTGGCGCCGGGAAGGTACCGGAGTCGAAATAGGCTATCAGGTGACCGGCTGCAAGCTCAGCCATCTCAATGAACGGCGCGTAGCTGGAGGCGAGGGCGCCGGCCTTGACGTAGGCCTGGCTCGGGCCGATCAGGATCTTGTTCCTGCGATAGGCGGTTAGCAGAATGTGTTTGATATTGCGTGGGTTGTAAATGGCATCATCCTGTCCGGCAAGCAGAAAATCACCGAAGCTGAGGGCACGAATCAGGCTTGGGATAAGTTGATCCTCGGTATCGGCAATAAAGACCTTGGCCTCCAGGCCGTAGGGTGCCAGTTGATCGATGAGGGGTTCGTAAAGTTCTACGCTTTCGGTCGTGGCAAGCAAGGCGACGCGGGTTGCCTGGGGCAGGATGACCTTGCCGGTCAAGGCTTGCCGTAATAAGGGCGCATCGTAATAGACGGCAGAAACCTGGCCGGAAAATCGTGTGGTATACCCCTCGATGAAATCCTTATCAACCAGTAATGCCAAAACCGGAAGATCTCTGTTGGCCTGGCGCACCCGTGAGAATGCGGCAGGCCCTATTGCGATCACTGGTTCATTCTCGAGAACGGCGAGCTGGCTTTCAGTCAGTGGCTCCAGTGTGACCTGGTCGCCAAGCTGTTCTGTCAGCAGGCGAGCAACGTGGTCATCCAGAGCCGCGTTTCCAGATCCAGCAATATAGGCTGATCCGGTCCCCGATTCCTGGCCTAGCGCGAGACCAGAATTCACGAACAGCAAAGCCATCAGCCAGACCAACATAGAGGTGAATCTGGCAAGTTTGAGTGTACGGCCCGTTGTAACGTTACCGTTAGGGTTGAGCATCGTCTGACAGCTGGCCCATTCCATTGACTGTTTAGTTTCCTGCCCTGCACACCGTCAAAAGCGAATACCGGCTTCAACAAAAAACTGGTTATGATCTTCGATGTTGTTGTCTGAGCTTAGCTCAGGTTCCCGGTTCAGGTAATGTTGCATGGATAGCGCGATTTCAGCCGTATAACGGGGCTGGAATATCTGTTTCACCAACCGGGTATCAAAGCGTTCAAACCGGGTGTTGAATTCGTCGGCCCAGTAAAATGCACCAGACCACTTAAAGCCTGCGGGAAGATCCTGAATAATCGCCAGGCTACCCGAGTGCCGGACAGACATCCGCTCCAGCAGTTCGGTCATGTAGCGCTGCTCGTTTTCGTTTACCGTGCCGTCAGATTCCAGAATCGGCGCGCCGGTATACCAGGTCTCCTGATCAAGATAACCGTAGCTTGCTCGAAGCAGGGTGCCGGGAAAATCGAGGCTGGCTTCAACCTCAAAGCCCTTCTGGTCAACGGCCACGTTGTTTTCCAGCGTCCACTCCTTGAGCTGGATAACGCCACTGATCATGTCTCTGAGCTCATCGCGAAAGCCTCTGACTTCAAGCGAGAACAACGCTTGATCCAGAGGAAACTGCCCGAAGTAGCTGATTTCGTGAGAGGTTATGGTCTCCTCCTCAAGATCGTTACCCAGTGTGAGGATACCTGTTTCCTGGGCGGCGTCCTCAATCGTGACGCGGCGACCATCAAGGTCAGAATAGATTGCCGGTCTGACATTACGCAGGGTGTATCCCCAGTCAGGGCTTTGTTCAAAGCCATCAGGAGTTCTGACAGCCTGGGAGAACACAAACCTCAGGGCGTGGTTATTGTTCACCACGAAGTTTGCGGCTGCGCGGGGAGAGAAATAGCTGTCGCCTGTGGTGCTGGTTCGCTCCCAGTTGCCGCCGGCATTAAAGGTGACCCATTGCCAGGGACTGTATTCCAGGTTGCCGAACAAGCGGGACTGATAGTTGTTTCCGCGCCCGTTGAAGTAGGTTTCTGAACGGAAGATATCTTTACGGAAACCCGCGCCGGAAACCAGTTTCAGGCTGTCGCTGACAATCAGCGTATCCTGAGCTTCCAGTTCAATCCGGGTATCTTCGGAATCTGCATCCACTACTGCAAAAGCGTCGGGACCGCCCTGGGATATGAAACAGCGCCGTTCCCGCCCGCCGGCCGTGTACGTGTACTCGTACAATGGAGTGTTGTTTCGGAGGCATTCCACCGTGCTGTCCGGGAAACTGATGGCATATTCCTGGCGCCGGTCAAAGTTCTCAACGCTGGCCTGCAAGTGGATGAAATGCTCGCTTGAGAAACTATGGTTGAGCTTGCTTTGCAGATAGTAGTCCCGCACGTCGATGTCCGGATGGTCCAGCGGATTGAGTTCGCCGCTTTTGTCCTTGTCCTGGTATTTGGTGCCATCGACCACGCCGCCCTGAAGTTCCAGGTTAGTCCCCGGCGTAAATGTCAGTCGAGAATCGTAGATAAAAGAGTTGATATCGTGGCCATCATTGAACGGGAAGCGTTCATCGTCATCGACCTGATAATCAAATCCGTCGAACTTGCGTCTCTCGAAACTCAGGCGCCAGTCGTAACTCGAATCCGCATTGCCGGTGGAGGCAAACGTGCGCAGGTAGCCTCTGGAGCCACTGGTGACCGTCGTTTCCAGGTTGGCGCTGTCCGCAGGATCCCGAGTAATGATGTTGATGGTGCCCAGAAATGCGTTGATACCATAGGCGGCCGAATTCGGTCCTCTGGCTACCTCAATGCGCTCGATCAGCTCGAGGGGCACAGGCATGGTTTCCCAGTCCATGTCGGACAGAGTGGCCCGGTGAGCCGTCCGGCCGTCTACCAGAACCTGCATTCTCCGCTGTTCGTAGTGGACTGTGCCGTGGTAGGTAACTACGGGTTGATGGCTGCCAACAAAGTTCACCACCATGCCTGGCACCAGGCGGAAGACTTCATACAGGCTTCTGATACCCAGATCCCGAATCAGGTCTCCGGCAATCACCGTCGTACTGCCGGGTACTCGGGTTTTGGGCTGCCGCAGTCTGGTGGTGGTCAGCACTTCCGGTATCGTGGCGTTCAAGCCGGGAATGCTGTCCTCGAAACCGGAATCGAGAGTTTGTGCGGTGCCGGGTAATGCCGTCCCGCTCAGCGCTGCAGAGAGGGAAACCGACAGCCATATGCGTCCTTGCAAGCGATGAAGAGAGCGTTGCTTTGCAAACCGGTAATTCGTAATGGCCATGTGTGTCGTTCTATAATTTGCCGAGATGAAAATATTGTTATGGTTCTCAACTAATCCTAAGTGAGAGAGCCCCGTTTGTCTCCATAAAGAATACAGATTTTCCATTATCGGAGTTGCTGTTGTATGAACTGTTGGGATCTTCTCGGAATCGAGCCGACTGGCGACCAGGATCGGATACGCCAGGCCTACGAGCGTCAGTTGAAGTTTGCGTCAGGCGATGAGGCCCAGGCCCTGGAGCGGGCCTACCGTGAAGCGACCGGTGGCGCGGAGCCCCAATCGACGGCCAATGCGCCGGACGGAGTCCCGTCATCAAGCCCGACAGACAATGATTCCGGACAGCTCCGCTATGAAGACGCTGATTCCCGGGCGCTGACGTCCGAAGAGGCCCAGGTTACCCGGGAAGTCATTATCCAGATCAGGGCGTTGATGAACGATAATTACCGCCAGCAGGACGTTGCTATCTGGAAGGCCATCCTGTGTGAACCCCCGGCAGATCGTGTTGATGTTCGCCGGGAGATTGGTCGCCAGTTGGAGCCCCAGGTTCGCCCTCTGGCAGAAAACGGCGCGCTTCCGGCTCCGGTCGCGCGCTTTCTGGGGGACTGGTTCGAGTGGTTCAGCCTGAAAGATGTTGTTGAAGAACCGGATCCACGGACTTACCCGGAGTCGGATATGCTATCTGGCCGAGGCATGGGGGAAGGGGAAAGCGATTCCGCCGACCAGCCTCCACAGATGGTCAATTTCTGGCCGGCGGTTATTGGCTGGATTGTGGGTTTAGCGATTCTGGCAACCATTTTCGGAGGCATGGGCGGGGGCTGATTTTGCCTTTTGAATTTTCTCACGATACTTCTGCGCAAGAATGGCCCCGACAATCACCTGGATCTGGTTGTAGCACATAATCGGCAACACGATCATGCCAAACCCCGGATGGCCAGAGAACAGCACTTTGGCCATCGGCAAGCCAGATGCCAGGCTCTTCTTCGAACCACAGAAAACCACCGCGGCTTCATCCTCCAGACTGAACCCCAGCTTTC
>NZ_DIHV01000035.1:0-3742 GCF_002420325.1 Marinobacter sp. UBA5687 | reverse complement strand
ATCGCCAGGACGATGGCCTGTACCGGAAGGTTCTGCCACAACCCGCTGACCACGGAGTGAGAGAAGGCGGAGTATACGATGATCCAGATCACACACTGGTCATAGCGCGCCATCAGTGACTCATTGCGTGACAGATAGCCGCCGAGCCAGGGGCGCAGGGCATGGCCAACCGCAAATGGCAGCAGTAGCTGAAGCACGATGTCTTTCAGTGCCTCGGCAACCGAGAACTCTCCGGCGCCCGAGGTGGATACCAGGAGCAGCAACAGAAACGGTGTCAGCATCATGCCGAACACATTGGATGCGGCCGCACTGCAGATGGCAGCCGGTACGTTGCCCCGGGCCATGGCGGTGTAGGCAATCGAAGAAGATACAGCGGATGGAAGCACGCCCAGATACAGAAAACCCAGCCCCAGGTCTTTGGGCATCCACTCGGGCGCAATAGTGCTCAGCTCATTGACCGGCAGTACGGCAAGGGGGAAAAACACGAAGGTGAGGGCGGTAATCAGGATGTGCAGCCGCCAATGGGTGGCGCCGTCGATGATCTGCTGTCTGGACAGGGCTGCGCCATGAAAGAAAAACAGTAAGGCCACTGCGATGGTGCCTGCGGTGCCGAGCGCTTCTGCCGCCTGTCCCGTCACCGGCAGGAACGAGGCGAGCACAATGGCGCCAAGTAACAGCAGGGTAAAGGTGTCTATCCGGAATTTCACAGCTTACTCCTTACCACTGAGGGCATTGAGGCTTGGTGTCAGAAGCGCCCTCGACAGTGCCTCCGCTTTATCGGCATCTTTCCGGCGAATGGCTGCCAACAGCAGTTCGTGGGCTTCCTGGCTGGGTTCCGGGAGGTCTGAATCCATTTCGGTTCGCTCGATGGTCTGGCTAACCGCGTGAGAGAAATAGTCGTAGAGCTCAATCAGCGCAGAATTGTGAGATGCTCGTACCAACGAGTGATGAAACCGCTCGTCGTGCCGTATACGTTCGGCAATGACCTCTCCGGCCGCCGCTCGCGCATCCAGGGCCTCGGTCATGGCTTTAAGATCCGCTTCGTTGCGGCGCGTCGCTGCCAGGCGCGCCGCTTCCGTCTCCAGCGTAATCCGGACCTCAATCTGTTCTGCCAGTCGGCTTCGGGCAATTCTCCGAAGTGTTTCTCCGGCGTCCCTGTTTGCGCGCACGTAGGTCCCGTCTCCCTGTCGGGTTTCCAGCATGCCAACGTGCACCAGAACCCTTACGGCTTCGCGGATTGTATTGCGACTGATCCCTAAAGCCTCCGAGAGCTCTGCCTCAACGGGTAAGCGAGTACCTACCGGCCATTCCCCGCTCTCAATCGTTTTCCGGAGACTGTCAATGGCGGTTTCGACCAGCGACCCTTTGCGGATTGGTGTTAGCATAATGGATCATCCCTCTATATGGTGATCCAATCATCCTATGTTTAAGTGCCTGATTCAACCCTGGCTTAAAACTCATGAGAAACCTCGGCGGGGCGGTTCCGTGCTGCCGGGCTCAGGCGTTCACCGGGTCAAGAAACTGGTAGTCGGCGGTATCCACTGACCGGGTCGCAAACCGGTAACTGAAGGTGAAGCCGGGCCAGTTCACGGTGTTTCGCCCATGCTCGTCCAGATACCAGGAGCTGCAGCCAGCATCCCATACACTGCCTTCCAGGCCGCGCTGGACCACCTGGCAGTATCGGCTCTGGCGATCCTCCCGCACATCCATGGCCGCGCCGGGATAGCGGGAGAGGGCGTCCAGGGCACTTAACACGTACCGGTACTGAGATTCGAGCATGAACAGAATCGAATTGTGCGCCAGGTTGGTATTCGGGCCATAGAGCATGAAGAGATTGGGGAATCCACTGACCGAGATGCCTTTGAAGGCTTTGCTGCCGTTGGTCCATGCGTCATTCAGCGTCAGACCCTCACGGCCGGCAATGTGGATGGGCGAAAGAAACTCGCTGGCCCGGAAGCCAGTACCGAAGATGATGATGTCGGCAGGCCGGTGCTCGCCTGTTTCAGACACAATCCCGGTCTCATCTATTCGGGCGATGCCGTCTGTGAGCAGGTTGGCGTGGGGCTGATTGACCGCTCGGTACCAGTCGTTGGAGATCAGGATTCGCTTGCAGCCAATGCGGTAATCGGGGATCAAATGGTGGAGTTTATCCGGGTCTGTTACCCAGCGGCGGGCTTCTTTTCGGGCCTGATGGGCGAACAGATCCAGAATCCACGAGAAACGGGTGAATGCCAGAGCCCGGGACTCGTTCTTCCAGTAAATTAGGCCCCGGTAGAGGCGGTCCCACAGTGGCAGCTTTTTAAACAGTGTTTGCTCAAACCGGTGAAACGGCCGGTCCGGCTTGGGCAATACCCAGGCGGCCGAACGCTGGTAAAGGTCCAGTTGCCCGACCAGTGGCGTAATTTCCGGCACAAACTGAATCGCGCTGGCGCCGGTTCCTATCACCGCAACGCGCTTGTTGTGAAGCTCGGTATGGTGCTGCCATTGGGCGGAATGAAAGCAGGTGCCCCGGAAGGTCTCGAGCCCCGGAATGTTCGGCATGGCTGGCCGGTTCAACTGGCCAGTGGCGGTGATTAACACGTCGGCGCTGAATGTGTCGCCGGTTTCAGTCAAGACATGCCAACGGTTGCTGTGATCGTCAAATGTTGCGGACGTTACCGCCTGATTGAACTGGATGTGAGGCTCCAGTTGGTATTTGCGAACACAGGCTTCCATGTATTCGAGGATTTCAGGCTGAGCTCCGAATTTCCGGCTCCAGTCGTGTTTGGGCTCGAACGAGTAGGAGTAGAGGTGGGACTGAACATCGCAGGCCGCACCGGGGTATGTGTTGTCGCGCCAGGTTCCGCCCACACCGCCTGCTTTTTCCAGCAGAGTCAGGTCCGTAAATCCTGCCTGTTTGAGTTTGATGGCCATACCGATTCCGCCGAATCCGGTACCGATAATCAGAACAGAGGGTTTTCGGGTGCGAGCGTGGGCCATGGATAATCCTTGTTATTGTTGTACACCAACGACTATAACGGCCTGTTTGTGTAATACATAGGCCGAATCAACCAGATTGATTGTCCGAAAAGGTCAGTAACTCCTCGGCTTTCTGAGCCATCAACTCCCGCAATACCGGCGACTCAAACTGGCGCCGGATACGAATGGCGTAAAACTCCTCGAATACGCCGGGCAGGGCGCCGTAGTCTTTCAACTCGCCGTTTCTCAACTCATCCCGGACCACCACCGGCGGCAGTATGGCGTAGTGCCCGCTGTCCCGGGTCAGCAAACGCATCATGGCCATGTCGTCTACTTCAGCGATGATTACAGGGTGAATGTGGTGGTGCTCACAGAGCTGATCGAAGGCCTGCCGTATGTTGTTGTCAGGCCCCGGCAGAATCAGGGGTCGGTCGCGCAGAATATCGGGAAATCCAGGGGCATTCTGGCTGCCCGGCGGCCCGATTACGCTGACCGACTGGCGGGCTATACGGCGTGAGCGCCAGGGCGTTTCTTCGTCACCTTGTACTGGCTGATTCGACAGAATCAGATCGAGTCGGTGCGCTGACAAACGGCGAAGAAGGTCGTCAAGGCTCCCGCTTTGCAGCTTGAGCTCCAGATCTTTTCGTCCCAGCAGGGGCCGCAGGAAGCCTTCCTGAAAGTTTCTGGAGAGGGTTGCGACCGCACCGACTTTCAGAGTTTCCCGGTTGGCCTGACGCCCGGTACGAAACAGCGCCTCTAGTTCCTCCCCCTGGCGGAAAATCTC
>NZ_DIHV01000063.1:0-44706 GCF_002420325.1 Marinobacter sp. UBA5687 | reverse complement strand
TTGCCGTTTTCCAGTTCTTTTTCCCAAACCTGGAAGTTCAGGGCGCCCACTTCATAGGTTCCGGCCTCGACCAGGCGAAGGGTACGGGTATGGTTGCCACTGAATCCAACCCGGGAGAACAGGGAATCCGGCGCTTCATTGAAGACATCTCGAATGTAGAACTCCGGCATCAGGCGGCCCGAGGTCGAACCTTTTGAACCGAAGGTAAAGGTTTTGCCGCGCAGCTCGTCTTCCAGCTCATCCAGACTGTTGGCCGGCTGAATTCCAGTGCTGGTATTGGCGATAAAGTAGGTCTCGAAGGCTTCGTCTTCAACGCCTTGGGCAATGGCTTCGGAACCCGGAACCAGTCGGCGGGCCTGAACACCAGACAAGCCCCCAAACCACGCCAGTTGTACCTGATTGTTGCGGAAGGCCGATACCGCAGCGGCGTAGGATTTCACCGGGATGTAACGCACCTCAACATCCAGTTGCGCCTCAAGATAGTCAGCCACGCCACGAAAGCGCTCGACCAGTTTGGTTTCATCTTCATCCGGAATGGCGGTGAATACGAAAGTGTCTGCCTGAACAGTGGTAGCCGCTGCCAGGGAAAGCAGGCCCGTCGCCAGCCATTTTCTGAGGTTGCTGATTGCCATCATCAATCATTCCTTTGCGAGGTGGGGGTTGGTGAAAAACGTTGCCATGTACTTGAAAACCCAGTCAGGATAACGTGATTTCCATCAAGTCTGAACCGGTATACGAGGGAAGGCTTTACCTGGCGCAGTGCCACATGCAGAATTTTTCAAAATCAGAACAAGTGACCGCCATGCGATTGACCATAGTAACTCCAGCCGGCCCGGATTCAAAAGCAGGTAATCGGGCCACCGCGCTGCGTTGGAAGAGTCTGCTGGAAGCCACCAGTCACCAGGTGGAAGTGGTGACGGAATATCAGGGCCAGGAAACGGACTGCCTGATTGCCCTGCACGCCTGGCGAAGTGCTGACGCGGTTAAGCGGTACCGGGAAACATGGCCGGAGAAACCTTTGATAGTAGTACTCACCGGCACAGACATATACCGCTTTCAGCACGAGTTTCCGGACATCACACGGGCCTCCATGGACGCCGCTGACCTGTTGATCGGGTTGCATGATCTGGTGGCCGAGGATATTCCCGAACGCTACCGCGATAAATTGCTGTGCCTGCGGCAATCGGCGCCCAAGCCGTCAGTGGCGGGCAGCGCCCGGGCAGAAAAGGACCAGTTCCACGTTTGCGTTATTGGCCATCTGCGTGAAGAAAAGGACTCTCTGCGTGCTGCCTGGGCGTGCTACCACCTTCCTGAGCAATCCCGCATCGTGGTTTCCTGCGCCGGCAAGGCTCACAACGAGTCCTGGCGGGAAAAGGCGCTGGAAGAAAGCCGGTCCAATCCTCGGTTTCATTATCTGGGTGAGTTGGACAAGCCTAAGCTGGAGCACCTGATGGCCGTGAGTAATCTTATGGTGATCAGCTCCATCATGGAGGGTGGGGCGAATGTGGTGTCGGAAGCCTGTCGGGCGGGCTTACCGATTCTTGCCTCTGACATTCCCGGCAACCGTGGTTTGCTGGGCGATGACTATCCCGGCTATTTTCCGGTTAAAGACGATAAAGCTCTGGCGAGGCTGATGTTACATGCGGAAACCGACGCGGAATTCCTGGGGGATTTGCGGGCGAAGGTAAATGTCCTCGCGTCTGGGTTTTCCCCGGAGAGCGAGCTGGAAAGCCTCGAACTCGCCCTGGTCAGATGCAAAAAAGGGTAGGCCGAGGGCCTACCCTTTATTTCAAGGCATTGGGTTGCGAGATAGGTTTCAGAGTACCTTTTTCGCTTCGGCAGACAACTCGCTGAACCCTTTCAGGCTCTTGAATGCTTCCAGTTTCTGCTTGTCCGCATCGCTGGGGTTGGCAACCTGCTCGATGGAGGTAATGCCAGCCTCTTTCATTTTCTTTGCGGTTGCCGGGCCAATGCCCTTCACGCGGGTAAGGTCAGACTTGTCTGCCGGCTTGGCCGATTTCTTCGGAGCTGCGGCCTTGGGCTTGGCAGTGCTCGTTTTCTTGGCGGCCGGCTTGGCAGCGGCGGTTTTCTTGGCCGGAGCCGCTTTCTTGGTACCACTGGCCTTCGAGGTTGATTCGCCGGACTTGGACACTGACTTGCCAGTTTCCTTTGAAGCGATACCCAGGCGCTCCAGCAATGCCGACTGCAGTTCGTGGAATTCATTCATGCGGCGCTCAAATTCGTCGTTAAAGCGCTTCATTTCACGATCACGAAGCTCATCCATGTCTTTCAGGAGCTTGCGTACCGGCTCCTGAACCTGGTTCTGCAGGTTGTCGAACTGCTTCAGTGCGTCGTTAATCAGCCCTTCGATCTGGGCGGATGTTTTCTCGAACTCTTTGTTTACTTTCTTGACGATCTTATCAACGCTTGGCTTGGCTTTCTTTGCCATGGAGTGTCTCCTTACGGAAGGGAAGTGCGGGTGAAGTGAACGGGCATCAGGCCATTTGTCGCATACCGGAAGCGGGACTCGACCCACGCCGGGATTTCAGGCTCTGTTTCTTGAGAACAACTTCTCTTATGCGCCGCAGTTTGTCAGAGAGCGGCGATTCGTCTCGAGCATTTAGCTCAACAAAATCAAGTGAGTAGAAGAAGTTGCTACAGTGTTTTCTCTTTTCGGTAACCAGGCCGGTCAGGCCTTCGGCACGGATTTCTTCAAACGGCATATCCATAACAAGGTCGAGAACCACGGTATCCCCGGGTTCAAACAGTTTGTCCGTTTTCATCACGCAGCCGTAACTGTCGAGTTCATAAAGTCGCGCTTCAACGGTTTCCTTGCGAAAAATGCCGTGTCGGATTCGGAAACGCGCGACCAGGTCCGGTAGTTCTTCGTTCATGGAACGCTTGCTCTGCTATTGAGGTCGGCCAGATATATACTGAACATTAATTAAACAATAGACGGGCCAGAAACTTTTGGCAATGCCGTCAGCTATCTACCGCAGCCCGTTCATGGAAATAATCAGGATTTGGCCCCCTGTGCGGGGCCAAATCTGCCCATTACCGGGTTTTCAGCTCGTAAAGGTCAACACGTCGATCTTTCAGATTGGTGACAGAACCTTCGTTTCTGACCAGTTTGAGCTTTTCCAGATCCATATCTGAAAACATGATCATTTCGGTGTTCGGTGTGGTTTCTGCCATCACTGCATCATGAGGGAATGCGAAATCCGACGGCGAGAATACCGAAGACTGGGCGTACTGAACATCCAGGTTTTCCACTTTCGGCAGGTTGCCCACGCTGCCGGTAATCACCACGTAGCACTCGTTTTCTATGGCCCGGGCCTGGGCACAATGGCGCACGCGCAAATAGCCGTTCTTGGTATCGGTCCAGAAGGGGACACAGATAATGTCCACATCCTGACTGGCGGCGATACGGCCCAGTTCCGGAAACTCAATGTCGTAGCAGATCATGATGGCGACACGGCCGGCATCGGTATCGAATACCTGGAATTTATCACCACCCTCAATAACCCAGTCGCGACGTTCGTGAGGGGTGATGTGGACCTTGCGCTGCTCGTCTACACGACCGTCACGGTGGCACAGGTATGAGACGTTGTAGACCCGGTCATCTTCAATCAGCGGCATGGAGCCGGTGATAATGTTGATGTTGTAACTGACGGCCATTTCCGACATTTCGTTGCGGAACTGTTCGGTAAAGCCGGCGAGGAACCGAATGGCACGGGTCTGATCCATCTGGTCGGTCAGCCCCATCAGCGGCGCGTTGAAAAATTCCGGGAACAGGGCAAAGTCGCTTTTATAATCCGACAGTGCGTCCACGAAGTACTCAACCTGCTTGAGCACCTCCTCCACCGAGGTGAATTCCCGCATCTGCCACTGCACCGCCCCCATGCGCACCTGGGTTTTTTTGACGTTGAGTACCGATGAGGGAGGCGTATAGAGAATGTTTCTCCACTCCAGCAACGTCGCATATCCGAGGGATTTCTGGTCTTCCGGCAGGTATTTGTGCATCAGCCGGGTAACCTGGAAATCGTTGGAAAGCTGGAACGTCAGGATCGGGTCGTAGATTTCCTTGCGATCAACGCGCTGAATGTATTCTTCCGGAGTGTATTGCTCGGCGTACTTGAAGTAGCTGGGAATCCGCCCGCCGGCGAGGATGGCCCGCAGGTTCATGGAACGACAGAGCTCTTTTCGTGCTTCATACAAGCGACGCCCCAGTCGATAGCCCCGGTATTCGGGGTCTATAAACACATCCAGGCCGTAAAGCGAATCGCCGTTGGGGTTGTGCCAGATTTTTTCGTTACGCAGAATCAGGTCGTCGTAGGCGTGAGGGTTGCTGAATCTTTCGTATTTCACGCATACCGTGAGCGCCACCGCCACCAACTGGCCGTTGTCTTCGATACAGATCTGGCCATCCGGGAATTGTTCTACCAGAGCCTTGATGGTTTCTTTTGGCCACGCGCCACCAATGTCGTCGTAAACCCGATCCATCAACTCTTGCAACTGGCCGTAGTCATCAAGGGTCAGGTTACGCAGATTCAGGTGGAGCTCTTCATGGGCCATAGGGTTCTCCCTGTCGTGTCTGGCGAATGTGCTGTGATCTCAGCATTCTAGCAAAGAGTGTTCAAGACTTCGCAGGATCTGCCGTTAGTAAGTATGTTTCGACTACACTAAATGATAAATGCAATTTGTTTTTGACCCTGATTGGAGGCCGTCAGCTTGAACCTATCATTCGCCCAGAAATTGCTGATCGCAATTGGCTCCCTGATCGTGTTGATTATGGGCGCCCTGACAATTTCCAACGATATTCGGCTCCGCTCAACGACTGATCGCTACGTTAGCGCGCTGATGAGCGATGCAGTGGCCCAGAGTACGTCGAGTATTGCCGATTGGCTCAATACGCGCCTGGATATGGCGGAAGCGACGGCGAAGGCGCTGGAACGGACTCGCAACGACGATAACGCCCGCGTTCTTATGGAAGCCATGACCGAAGGTGGCAACATCAAGGACGTGTACGCCGGCACCGAAGATGGCCGCATGCTGATGCGAAGTGCCGAAGTAGAGGCCACGCTTCCACCCGATTATGACCCCCGGGTACGCCCCTGGTACCAGAAAGCCCAGCGTTTGGGGCAGGCGTCGTTTACCGATCCGTACCTGGATGCAACCTCGGACGAGACCATTATTTCCGCCATGGCGCCAATCAAGCGGGGCAATTATGTTGGCGTGGCCGGTATGGATATCAGTCTCAACACAATCGATCAGATGCTATCGACCATTACCCTGGCAGAGACGGGCTATGCGGCGTTAATCAACAATTCCGGCACGGTCCTGTTTCACCCCAACAGCGAGATTGTTGGCAAGAACATCAGCGGCATGATCGGTCAGCAGCCGGTTCTGGACGGTTCTCTGCAGGGATTTGAGAGCGAGGGTGCCGAGTGGAGTGTCAGCTTTCACCCCATCAGCGAAGCCCGGGCCGTGGACTGGTACCTGGCTACGTTCGTGAATGAAAACCTGATCAGTGCTCCCATCGTCGAGGCTCGGACTATGGGCCTGATCATCGCCGGGGTAGGGCTGATTGTTGCGCTTGTCTTGCTCTACTTTGCGATTAGCTTCCTTCTTGCGCCGGTTCGCAGGCTTAATGGCGCCATGTCTCGCATCGCTTCCGGAGATGCGGATCTTACCAAGCGTCTTGATGACTCTGCGTCTGATGAGTTTGGGCAGTTGGCGCGCAGCTTCAATAGCTTTGTTGAGAACATCCAGCAGGTTGTAAAAGAAGTAAAAGAGGGCAGCGACGAACTGGAGGAGAACGTAAAGTCGCTCCGACAGACGTCCAGCGACAGTCGCTCCAGTGTTGAAAACCAGCAGCATGAGATCGATATGATCGCGACGGCAATTAACGAAATGTCCGCGGCGGCGGGTGAGATTGCCCAGAATGCCCAGCAAACTGCGGAAGCCGCAGAGAATGCAGACCAGGAAAGCCGGGGTTCCCTGGAGACCGTCACCGCCTCGCGGGATGCGGTGCAGAAGCTGGTGGGTGAGATAAACGCCGCCGCCGAGGTTATCGACACCCTTGGTAAGGATGTTTCGTCGATTACGACTGTGCTTGAAGTCATTCAGGGCATTGCGGAACAAACCAATCTGCTGGCACTGAACGCGGCCATTGAAGCGGCACGGGCAGGGGATGCGGGACGCGGATTTGCGGTGGTGGCCGATGAGGTTCGGAATCTCGCTCAGCGTACCCAGTCTTCCACTGAAGAAATCAACAACATGATCGAGCGGCTGCAGAAAGGCGCCAACGATGCGGTAGACGTTATGAAAGCTTCTACGGCGGTATCCAACGTGAGTATGGAAAAAGCGCAGGATGCGATGGAGTCTCTGAACCGGATTGTGGAGGCGATTACCGCCATCAGTCAGATGACCTCACAGATCGCCACGGCCTCCGAGGAGCAGACATCGGTGACCGAAGAGTTGAATGCGTCCATCACCCGCATTGCTGACCAGGGCCAGGAAGCGGCCAAGGCGGCCAGCGAGAACGATGTTTACAGTGGCCACATCGAGACTATCGGCAGTGTGCTGAATGACAAGGTAACCCGTTTCCGGGTGTAATTCGTGGCGGCCAGGGATGGCCCGCTAGTCTCCGACACTCAGTAGCTCAACGCGGCGCTCCAGGTTTTCCAGGGTTCGACGCCCGACATATCTGGATTCTTCACTAAGATACGGATTCTCCAACGTGATTACTGTGCGCCGATCAAGGCCCAGTGATGATACCGCTCTGCCAAACCAGTTTTTCAGATACACCGCGAAGCTGCCGTCCAGGATCGCTCGCTCCAGACCCAGTTGCAGGCGTTGCGCGGTTTCGTGATCGTCCGGGGCCACAAAAAGGTAGGATGGCATGGCGTAGGCCAGCAGGATGTTTGGCTCGATTACCAGGTCGTCGGCTTTGTTATGTTCGAGGTCGAACAGCACTTCGCTCACACCGCGGGCGTAACAGTCGAAGCGTTTATTGCGAAGCATACCAAAGAGTATTTCATAGCGGGTGTGGGTGATCACGGTAATGCCGTTAGCTTCGAGAATCGGGGTGTCTGGCCAGTGTGCGCCCTGGCCAATACGGATATCTCGCTGGCGCAGGTCGTCCAGGCTGGATACCCCCTCAAACAGACTGAGCTGTTCCGGCAACACCAGGCATACCCTGAATCCGAGCAGTCCGCCGTCCACAGGTACCGGAATGGCGTTCAGAAATGTTTCCCGCTCTTCTGATGTCGCCACGTTCGCAATATCCAGAATCCGGCTCTGAGGGTTAGCCAGTTCCCGAAGGGCGCGCCCCTGGCTTATTTCTTCACTGCGGATAATCTGGAACTCACCGTACTCCGAGGTTTTGCGCAATGCGAGTTCAACCAGATTGCGAATCGCCGGGTTATCGTAGTTGCGATACCAGAGTATGTAGTCTCGTGTGGGAGCCGATTTGGATTCGGATTCGGACGCAGCCGTTGGCTGAACGTGAATGCACGCCGCAAGCGCCAGAACTGGCCAGAGGCGCGTTATCATTTTATTGAATGTGTACAACTGCGTGCCCTTTCCCTGTTATCCGGCTGCAAGCAACGGTAACGTTACAGACATTGGCTACAGCTTAGATCAGAAAGCGTTATTCGAAACGTACAGGTTTCAAAAAAACTGTAAAAGATTCTTGAAGTAGCCGTATCTGACTGTAAAGATCGCATTTTCTGTACTTCAGGATATGGCTTTATGGCTCTTATTGATTCTCTGATTGGCACCGCCGGCCAATGGGTAAGCTCCAGTGACCCCAAGGCGACGCTGCTGCAACCGCTGGAATGGCTCAAGAAGACCGGCAGTTATGCCGCGGTTAACCGCATTATTGGTATGGCGATACCGTTCGCGCCACGTAATCACTTCAGCGTTGAGGAGCTTCGCCCGGGCTACGTCAAAGCCCGCGTGCGCCTCAAGGGCAATAAAAACCACTTTGGTAGCCTGTATGCTGGCGCCTATTTCCTGGTGGCGGAGATTCCCGGTGGGGTGTTAACCCTTTTCGACCTTGGCCCTGCCTATACGCCAATTCTGAAGGAAATGACACTGGAGTTTCTGCAGCCGGCCAATTCAGATGTGACCGTGGAATTTGAACTACCACCAGAGGCGGTGGCTGCCATCCTTGCCGATGCAGACGCCACCGGTAGGGCTAAATTTACTCTGGAAGGCATTCTGAGAGATGAAGAAGGCAACCACGTTGCCACCTCCATCGCCCATTACCGGGTGCGCAAGAAGGGGTTCAAGCCTCAGAATTGATAGAGCGTAGCGCCTGCAGGAAAACATCGCCATACTTTTCCAGCTTGGCGGCGCCCACGCCGCTGACCTCGGCCAGCTCCTCCAGGGTGGAAGGGCGGCGTTCAAGCATGTCGAACAGGGTTGTGTCGTGGAAGATCACGTAGGGCGGCACGCCCTGCTTGTCCGCCAGCTCTTTGCGGCAGGCCCGCAACGCATCCCACCCGGCGTGGTCGGTAATCTGGTCCCGCACGTTCTGGCCGCTCCGGCGGCTCGTTGATGACTTACCACCAGCGGTGTTGCGGACCACCGGGTCTTTCCGGAGTTCAATCGCCTGTGCGCCCTTGAGCAGGGGGCGGCAGCGCTCGGTTAGCTGAAGCGCGCCATAGCCCTCAGGGTCTGCCCGCAGGTATCCGTTCGCCACCAGTTGCCGGAATACCGACTTCCATTCGTTCGCTGACAGTTCCTGACCGATGCCATAGGTGGTGATCGCCTGGTGGCCGGATTGCAGGATTCGTTCATTCTCTGACCCGCGAAGTACATCAATGACATAGTTAACGCCAAAGCGCTGGCCGGTGCGGTAGACGCAGGAGAGGGCCTTCTGCACCGCCACCGTGCCATCCCAGGTTTCCGGAGGGTTCAGGCAGGTATCGCAGTTTCCGCAGGGAGTCTCCAGATTGTCTCCGAAATAATGCAACAACACTTGTCGCCGGCACTGGGTCACTTCGCACAGCCCAAGCATGGCATCCAGCTTCTGTCGCTCAACCCGCTTGAACTGATCGTTACCCTGAGAGGCCTCCAGCATCTGCCGGAGTTTGATGACATCCTGCAGGCCATAGACCATCCACGCGGTGGACGGTTTGCCATCCCGGCCCGCCCGGCCCGTTTCCTGGTAATAGGCTTCCAGGCTTTTGGGGAGGTCCAGGTGGGCGACAAAACGCACATCAGGTTTATCGATGCCCATGCCAAAGGCAATGGTTGCCACCACAATAACGCCATCTTCCCTGAGAAAGCGCTCCTGATTGCGGGCGCGGTCTTCGGCGCTCAGCCCGGCATGGTAGGGCAGTGCGGTATAGCCCTTGCTGCTCAGTAATCGGGCTGTGGCATCGACCTTGTTTCGGGACAAGCAATAGACAATACCGCAATCACCTTCATGCTCTGCTTTAATAAAGTCCAACAACTGCTTGTTTGCGTTGGTCTTTGGCGTAATCCGATACTGAATATTGGGGCGATCAAAGCCACTGATGAAATGCCGGGCGGTGGTCAGCGACAGCCGTTCCGCAATCTCTTTTCGCGTGCGCTCATCAGCGGTCGCTGTCAGTGCGATACGGGGGATGCCGGGAAATTCCTGGGCCAGCATGCTCAGTTGAAGGTAGTCGGACCGGAAATCGTGCCCCCACTGGGAGACGCAGTGAGCCTCGTCTATGGCAAACAACGACAGGGACGCGTTATGCAGCAGCTCAATGGTTCGCGGCTGAATCAGCCGCTCCGGCGCGCAATAGAGCAGGTCCAGCTTGCCGGTCGCCAGGGCGTATTCGGTGGCACGGGCCTGTTCGAAATCCATGGTGGAATTCAGGAACGCCGCTTTCACTCCAAGCTCCCGCAACGCCGCCACCTGATCCTGCATAAGCGCGATCAGCGGTGAGATAACAATAGCGGTGCCGGGCCGAACCAGAGCGGGGACCTGATAACACAGGGATTTACCACCCCCGGTGGGCATCAACACAAGGGCATCACCACCGTTGACCACTTCCCGGACAATATCCCCCTGCAGGGGCCGAAAACTCTCGTAACCAAATACCTCGTGCAGAACCTGCTCCGGATTTCGGCCCGCAGCGGTGGGTGGTTCAGTGGCGAGTTGGTCGAAGTCCTGGTCCATGTACATTCAGTGGTCGGCTCGTGGCGGAGTGATTAAGCAGCGCGATTCTACCAGATCCTTCCGGATGTTTGGTCAACTGGCCATTCGGGTGGAGGCAAACCGGCAAGAGAAAGGATACAATAGCGCCCCTTTCGTACACTGTGATCAACGCTGCGAACAACAACAGGGCTTGCATGCAGGAATTTGACGCAATCCGTCCCTATTCGGATGAAGAAACCGCGCCAACCATCCAGAGGTTGGTTAACGACCGGGAATTCCTGGATATGGTTGGGCGGTTCAAGTCGCCAACCGTTGCAAAATGGGCGCCGGGCGTTCTGAGGATGTTCATTCGCCGCTGGCTGGTCAGCCATTTCGGGCATTACACCCGGGTAGATGATATGCAGGCCGGGGTTTCGAAATACGTCGGAGAACTGGTGGAAAATACCACCACCCGCGTCACCCACAGTGGCCTGGAAAATCTCAGCAAGAACAGCGCCCATCTGTTTATTTCCAATCACCGGGACATTGTTTTTGACCCGATGGTGGTCAACTACCTGCTGTTCCAGAACGGCTTCCACACAACCCGGATTGCCATTGGCGACAACCTGCTCTCCAATCGGGTGTTTGCGGAAATGATGCGGCTGAACAAGAGTTTTGTGGTGCGCCGTAACATGACCAGCCCAAGGGAAATGCGTGATGCCTACCTCACGCTTTCCGGCTTCATCAATCACAGCATTGATACCAATCACAGCATCTGGATTGCTCAGCGCGAAGGCCGCGCCAAAGACGGCATTGACGCTACCGACCCGGCGATCATCAAGATGTTCTACATGAGCCGGAAAAAATCGGGGCTGGCGTTCGATGAAGCCATGAACCGCCTTCACATCGTGCCGGTATCCATTGCCTACGAATACGACCCCTGCGATGCCGACAAGGCCAAAGAACTGGAAGTGCGGGGCCGGACCGGCGCCTATCAGAAGACCGAAGGCGAAGACACAGACCAGATCGTTAAAGGGCTGACGGGCTTTAAAGGCCACGTTCATGTTCATTTCGGGGCCCCGATTGCCGATTCACCGGACAACCCGAAAGCACTGGCCGCACGCATTGACCATGAAATGCACGCCAATTACCACCTGCACGCCTCCAATCTGGTGGCGTACCAGATGCGGGGAGTTCATCCGGATGCCCATGAGACTCCGGGCAGTGTGAGCGAGAGCGTGGTAACCGCCGAGACCTGGTCTCCGGCCGATATGGACGCTGCCACGGCAGAAATGGAGCGCCGGCTGGAGGCCTGTGACCCGGCGATCCGCCCTTATTTGCTGGATATGTATGCCAATCCGGTGGTCAATGCACTGGCCGCGAATAACAACGAGCAACCGCTGAACTCGACTACCGACTAAGTGTCATGCCCAGAGCATGGCCCCCATCTCCAGCGGGTGGGTTAGCGCCTTGTGGTGCGGGTAGATGCGCAATCGCAGTGTTTGCAACCCCGGGTAGGGTGGCTGGACCCGGGTTTTGAACAGGGTTTTACCGTCTTTCTCTCCGCTGGCTTCCAGCACAAATGCGTCTGGCCCGGGGCCAGTGTGAGTGCCGGTGCATTCAGGCTCAACCAGGCATTCCACCCGTACATCATCGGGCGCCAGACCATTCAGAGCCACCGACACTTTCAGCTCCACGGATTCATCCCAGTGACAGCGATCTGACACGCAGCCGTCCACATGGATGGACACGCCGTTCCAGGCCTCGTGCACCCGGGCTTTCCACTCTGCCAGTTCCTGCGCCAGTGCGGCATTGTTGTCTCTCAACCGCGCGCCCTGCCGGGTGGCTGGCTGATAATAGTTGCGAACATAGTCCATCACCATACGCTGCGCATTGAACCGGGGCGTAATGGTTTTCATGGACGCTTTGGAACGGCTTACCCAGCCCTGGGAGTAGCCCTGTGAGGCTCGGTTGTAATAGAGCGGAATCACTTCCCGCTCCAACAGGTCCAACAGGTCCCGGGCTTCCTCGCGGTTGCGAAACTCCACATCCAGTTCGATGTCCCGCGGCGTAATCGCCCAGCCATTGGTTTCGTCGTAGCCTTCACCCCACCAGCCGTCCAGCACGCTCAGGTTCAGGGCACCATTAACGGCCGCTTTTTCGCCAGAGGTGCCGCTGGCTTCCTTGGGGTATTCCGGCGTGTTGAGCCAGACATCAACACCGCTCAATAACCGGCGCGCCATGGCCTGATCATAATCCTCCAACAGGATAATGTGCCCCATCAGGTTGGGCTGCATGGAGAGGTCGTGTATGACCTTGATCAGTTGTTGCCCGGGTTTGTCCTGGGGATGGGCCTTGCCGGCAAATACCAGCACAACCGGCTGCTCCGGATTGGTGAGCAGCCGTTCCAGGCGGGCCAGATCGGAGAAAATCAGCGTAGCTCGCTTATAGGTAGCAAAGCGGCGGGCGAAGCCGACCACCAGCGCGTCATTTTCCGGCGACACCAGCTTGCGGGCCATTCGCTCAGTGACTGAATGGCCCGTGCCATTGCGCTTGTGCTGGCGTTTCAGGCGCCGCACGATGAACTCGGCCATCTGCTGTTTCAGGGCCTTGTGAACGCTCCAGTAATGGTAGTCCGGGATCTTGTCGATGAACTGCCAGAACGTCGGGTTTCGCAGTTCACTTTTCCAGGTCGGCGCCTGGATATCGAATAGACTTGCCCATTCCGGCGCCAGGAACGTTGGCACGTGAACACCATTGGTGATATAGCCAAGGGGATTCTCGGCCGCCGGTATCTGTGGCCAGATATCGCCTTCCATCCGAGCGGCTACACCGCCGTGAATCCGGCTTACGCCGTTATGAAACCGGGAGCCCCGAAGGCCGAGACTCGTCATATTGAAGCTTTGATCACCATTTTTGCTGCCGAGCCCGAAAACGGCATCGAATTCCTGCCCGGAGTGGTCCAGGAAAGGCGACAGGAAGTGCTCCACCAGGTCGCGGGGGAAGATATCGTGGCCCGCCGGCACCGGAGTATGGGTGGTAAACAAGGTGCATCCGGCTACCGACTCAAGGGCGGCACCAAAAGACAGCCCTTCGGCCATGGCCATACGGCAACGTTCCAGTATCTGGAAGGCTGCGTGGCCCTCGTTGATATGCCACACCGTAGGCTGAATACCCAGGGCGGCCAGTGCCCGGGTGCCCCCAATGCCAAGCAACATTTCCTGGCTGATGCGGGTAGCGGAGTCGCCACCATAAAGCTGTAAGGTAAGTTCCCGGTCTTCATCTGTATTTTCCGCGGTGTTGGTGTCCAGCAGGTACAGGGAAATATGCCCGACCCTGGCCAGCCAAACCCGTGCATGCACTTCGCGCCCCGGGAAGGGCACAGAGACGGTCAGTGCCTTGTCATCTACCTCTACCGGCGTGATTGGCAGCTCATCGCTGGAGTGGCACTGATAACGGGCAATCTGGTGCCCCTGGGCATCAATGGTCTGAATGAAATAACCCTGCTGATACAGTAGCCCGACGGCGACAAAGGGTAACCCCAGGTCACTGGCCGCCTTGCAATGGTCACCAGCCAGTATGCCAAGGCCCCCGGAGTAGATCGGGAAACTCTCGTGAAACCCGAACTCGGCGCAAAAGTAGGCGACAAGGCTATCTTCAGGGTTCAGTGCCTCCAGCACTTCGGTGCCGGGTTCGGATTCAAGATAAGCGTCGTAAGCGGATAATACTCGACGGTATTCGGCGAGAAAGGCGCGGTCTTCCGATGCCTGATCGAGCCGGGCCTGGGCCACCCGTCGCAGGAACAGTTTCGGGTTGTGCTCCACTTTTTGCCAGAGACGGAGATCAATCCGCGCGAACAGGCTGCGCACGCCATGATCCCAGCTGTAGAACAGGTCATTGGCCAGCGTATCAAGTCGTTCCAGTGCTTCTGGTAGTCTGGGGCGGGCTTCCAGCCGGAATTCAGTTGCGGTGTGCATGGTGATGACCTCCTTGGGCCAGGGGCACCGTGTCAGTCTTCATGTATCCGGTCGTTGCCGGCAATGAGGTTCCGGTAAAGGGCCGCGTATTCGCCGGCCCGGTTCTTCCAGGAATAGTCGCCTTTCATGCCGTTTTCCTGCAATTTGCGCCAGGTTTTCCGGTCCTCCCGCGCTGCCAGCGCACGGGTAATGGCGGCATGTAATGCGTCTGGCGTCGCCTCACGAAACACAAAACCATTGGCTTGTTCCGGTGTTTCCTCATTGGGGTCAAACACCGTATCGTTAAGGCCGCCGACGCCGTGCACCACAGGTACGGTGCCGTATCTCAGGCTGTACATCTGGTTCAGGCCGCAGGGTTCAAACCGGGAAGGCATCAGGAAAATATCGGCCCCGGCGGTTATCCGGTGTGCCAGGCTTTCGTTGTAACCGAGGGTGAGTGAACATTGCCCGGGCCATTCACGAACCATGGCTTTAAGGCTTTCCTGGTAGTGGTGTTCGCCGGAGCCGAGCAGGGCAAACTGACATCCTCGTTCCAGCAACGGCTTGATGACCCCAAGCAGCCAGTCCAGCCCTTTCTGTTCCACCAGGCGCCCGACGAACCCCAGCAATGGAGCCCCGCAAACCTCCAGCCCGAGTTCCTGCTGCAGCCTTGCCTGGCATTGTGATTTGTTGGCGGGGTAGTCCGCGCCGTAGTGAAACTCCAGGTGCGGGTCGTCTTCCGGGTTCCATTGGCGGGTATCAATGCCATTGAGAATGCCCTTCAGCCTGGCGGATTTGTGGCGCAACAAGCCGTCCAGACCATTACCGAACCAGGGTGTCTGGATTTCATCGGCGTAGCTGGGGCTCACGGTGGTGATTGCATCGCTGAACACCAGTCCACCTTTGATAAAGGAAAGTTGCCCGTGGAATTCCAGGAACTCGTAGCGCCACAGGGAATCGGGCAGGCCCAGGGCCCGAAAGGTCTCATGGGAAAACAGCCCCTGGTAAGCAAGATTGTGGATGGTGAACACGGTTTTCGGGGCATCCTGACTGTCCGCCAGGAACACCGGAATCAGTGCGGATTGCCAGTCGTTGCAGTGAACGATGTCCGGGCGCCACGCCAGACCCAGTTGCCCAAGTGCCAACATAGCTCCAATTCGCCCGAACAAGTGAAACCGGTGAGCATTGTCCCACCAGTCTTCACCATTCTCATTCTGATAGGGGCTGTCGCCAGCACGATCGAAAAGAGCCGGGCAATCCACCAACCACAGAGTTACCGCCGTACCCGGCAGACGGGTTTGCCACAGGGAGACATCATACTGACCATACCGGAACCGGGTTTTCCTGCGGGCGCCACCCTCTCGCGCTGCCTTCAGTGCAGCAGGATAGCCGGGCAGCAGAACCTGACAGTCGTAGCCCAGACGGCAGAGTGCCTCAGGAAGGCTGGCGGAAACATCGGCCAGCCCCCCGGTTTTCACGAGAGGAAAAACCTCACTGGTAGCAAACAGCACCCGGGTCATGGCGCGGGCCTCAGCATAACCAGCCCAAGGGGCGGGAGTGTTAACTCCAGGGAACACGGTCGGGCCATCCAGGGTGTGGGCTCAGCTTGCAAGGGCAGGGGGTTGCCGAGGTTGCTGCCGCCATACCAGGTGGAGTCTGAATTAAAAACTTCCTGCCAGTTGCCTCCGCCAGGCAGGCCTATACGGTAGTGATGCCTGGGCACGGGTGTAAAGTTGGCAACAACCACCAGCGACCCATGCTCCGGTGAGCCGGCAATCCGTAGAAAACTGATCACGGATTGGGTGGAATCGTGGCAGTCAATCCACTCGAATCCTTCACCGGTAAAGCTTTTTCGATACAGGGCCGGGTATAGCCGATAGAGGCCGTTAAGGTCCTGGATCAGTTTTCGCAGCCCCTGGTGCTCCGGGTATTGCAATAGATACCAGTCCAGCTCACGGCGTTCGCTCCACTCCTGGCGCTGGCCGAATTCCCCCCCCATGAACAGCAGCTTCGCGCCGGGGTAGGCGAACATGTAGCTGAACAGCAGGCGCAGCGAGGCCCTCTGCTGCCAGTCATCTCCCGGCATTTTCTGAATCAGGCTGGATTTGCCGTGTACAACTTCGTCGTGGGATAGCGGCAGCACGAAATTTTCCGAAAAAGCGTAAAGCAAACCAAAGGTGAGCTTGTCATGGTGATACTGGCGATACACCGGATCCTGTTGCAGGTAATGCAGGGTGTCGTGCATCCAACCCATGTTCCATTTCAGGTTGAAACCGAGCCCGCCAATTTCCGGAGGCCGGGTCACCCTGGGCCAGGACGTGGACTCTTCCGCCATCATCAGTACACCCGGAAACCTGCTCTGGCACACCCGGTTCAGATCCTGGAGGAAACGGATCGCCTCCAGATTCTCATGGCCGCCATGTTCGTTCGGCAGCCATTCACCCTCATTCCGGGAGTAGTTCAGGTACAGCATGGAGGCAACGGCATCCACCCGTAGCCCGTCCATGTGAAAGGTATCCAGCCAGAAAAGCGCACTGCCTATGAGAAAGTTCCGGACTTCGTGGCGACCGTAGTTGTAGATGAGTGTGCCCCAATCCTGGTGACGCCCGCGGCGGGGATCTTCATGTTCATAGAGTGCCGTCCCATCAAATTCGGCGAGGGCGAAGTCGTCGTCGGGGAAATGCCCCGGCACCCAATCGAGAATCACGCCGATGTTGTTCTGATGACACAGGTCGACCAGATATCTAAGATCATCCGGGCTGCCATAACGGCTGGTGGGGGCGTAATAGCCGGTAGTCTGGTAACCCCAGGATTCGTCCAGCGGGTGCTCGGTAATCGGGAGCAGCTCAATATGCGTAAAGCCGGTTTCCAACACGTAGGGCACCAACTGATCGGCCAGCTCCCGATAGGTCAGCCAGCGCCCGGAACCGTGATGGCGCCAGGAGCCCGGATGCACCTCATAGACAGAAATCGGGCTCCGCTGCCAGTCGAACCGGTTTCTGCACTCAAGCCAGTCTCCGTCGCTCCAGGCGTATTGCCCCCGCTCGGTCACCACTGCGGCATTGGAAGGCCGGTGCTCAAAGGCCTGCCCATACGGATCGGTTTTGGTGATGTGGTGGCCGTTTCGGGTTGTGATGGCAAACTTGTAAAGGTCTCCCGGCTTTACTCCCCCAATGAATACCGACCAGACACCATAATCTTTGTTAACCGCCATGGGATGACGGCCGCTGTCCCAGTCGTTGAAGTCGCCGATCACACTCACGGCCTGGGCGTTGGGTGCCCAAACGGCAAAACGGGCGCCTTCGATTCCTCGCTGATTCCCGAGGTGGGCACCCAGAACATTATAGATATGCCAGTGCCTGCCTTCGGCAAACAGGTGCAGGTCGAACTCACTCAGGGCGGGGCTTTCCATAGACCACAGATTCCTGAATAAAAGTGGAAACCAGAGGTTAGACCATCAATCGTTTTTGCGTTTGTACAAAATATGACCTAAGACAATTGTACGTCATAATTCAATGATAGTGTTTTTCTACAAGAGCAAACGTCAAATTTGTGTCGGCGCGTATCCGGTTTAAACAGGGAAGCTGCTATGCAAACCGCCAAGCGTTTCGTCAGTCGTCTTACTCGTCAAACCCTGGCCCTGGTGCTGGCTGGCGGCAGGGGCTCACGGCTTCACGACCTCACAAAATGGCGAGCCAAGCCCGCCGTTCCCTTCGGGGGTAAGTTCAGGATTATCGATTTCCCGTTGTCCAACTGCATCAACTCCGGCATTGGCCAGGTAGGCGTCATCACCCAGTACAAATCCCACTCACTGATACGTCACATTCAGCGCGGCTGGGGATTCCTGAGGGGGGAGCTGGATGAATTTGTGGAACTGTTGCCAGCCCAGCAGCGCATTGAGACCTCCTGGTACGAGGGCACAGCAGACGCCGTGCTCCAGAACCTGGATATTATTCGCAGCCACCAGCCGGAGTACGTGCTGATTCTGGCGGGTGACCATGTCTACAAAATGGATTACGGCACCATGCTGGCTGCCCATGTGGAGCAGGAGGCGGACATTACCGTGGGCTGTATTGAGGTACCCGTTGAAGAAGCCTCGTCGTTCGGGGTGATGTCGGTAGATGAGAATTTCCGCATTATCGAATTCAAGGAAAAGCCGAACCATCCCAAGGCCATACCTGGTAAACCGGGGACAGCGCTAGTGTCGATGGGTATTTACGTGTTCAGCACGAAAGTTCTGTTTGATGAACTGCTGCGGGATCACAAGATGGACGGTAAATCCTCCCATGATTTCGGCAAGGATATTATTCCTTCGGTGATCAAGCGCCTTCGGGTGGCGGCTTTCCCGTTCCGGGACCCGGTCAACAACAAGGTGGCATACTGGCGCGATGTCGGAACCATCGATTCTCTGTGGCAGGCCAACCTGGAACTGATCGGCATCAGCCCGGAACTGAATCTGTACGATTCGGACTGGCCGATCTGGACCTACCAGGAACAGTTACCGCCGGCCAAGTTCGTGTTCGATGATGACAACCGTCGGGGCACGGCCGTCGATTCCATGGTGGCCGGCGGCTGCATCGTTTCTGGCGCTCACGTTCGACACTCGCTGTTGTTCTCCCAGGTTCGGGTGCATTCCTTCAGTGAGGTGGAGGACTCTGTAATCTTCCCGGACGTGGACATTGGACGCGATTGCCACATTCGCAAAGCGGTGATTGACCGCGGCTGCCGGATTCCGGAAGGCACCCGGGTTGGTTTTGATCGGACAGCAGATGAAAAACGCTTCCACGTGTCGTCTAAAGGTGTTGTGCTGATCACTCCCGAGATGCTCGGGCAGGATTATCCCCATGGCCTCTGACCCCCGCACGCCAGTGGTACTTTGCTGGCATATGCACCAGCCGGATTATCAGGATCACAGCAATGGGCAGTTCCTGTTCCCCTGGGTCTATCTGCACTGCATCAAGGATTATGTGGACATGGCTGCGCACCTGGAAGCCCACCCGGATGCCCGTGCGGTGGTGAACTTCGCGCCGGTGCTGCTGGAACAGATTGAGACCTATCTGTACCACATTGAGCGATGGCGCCATGGAGGGCAAACCATCGGCGATCCTCTGCTTGCGGCTCTGGTTGATCCGGCGCTGCCGGAACCTGGCTCACCGGCATTTCTGGATTTGATGGAAAAGTGCCTGAGGGCAAACGCCGAGCGGATTATCAAGCGTTTTCCCGCCTATGCTCGGTTGGCGGAAGTGGCCGATCTATACCGAACCCGGCCCGACATTCAGCGTTATCTTTCTACCCAGTTTCTTGCCGATCTGCTGGTGTGGTACCACCTGGGCTGGATGGCGGAAACCGTGCGCCGCAAACATGGCGTGGTACAAAGCCTTCAGGAAAAGGCCCATCAGTACACACTGGACGATCGCAAGGCATTGCTGGACGTGATCGCAGAATTGATGGCCAGCATAGGCCCTCGCTACCGTCACCTGGCGCATACAGGCCAGGTGGAACTGGCCATGAGCCCCTGGGCCCATCCCATCGTGCCTCTGCTGCTGGATTTCAGTGCCGCCCGAGAAGCGATGCCAGACATCGCGCTTCCGGAGCATGACCACTATCCAGGGGGGAAAGAGCGGGCCATCTGGCATCTGGCCGAGGGCAGGCGAGCCTTCAAACGCTTTTTCGGCACCGAACCTGCGGGTTGTTGGGCCTCTGAAGGTGGGTTGAGCCAGGCCACGCTGCTGTTGCTTGGCGAGCAAGGCTTTCGATGGACCGCTTCCGGCGATTCAGTCATCAATAACAGCATCAACAAGGCCAGGGCGAATAAATCCTTGCCTGAAGCTGCCAGCATCCATCAGCCGTACCGGTTTACTGATGCCAATGTAACGGCTTTTTTTCGTGACGATGGGTTATCGGATCTGATTGGTTTTACCTATGCCGACTGGCACGCCAGGGACGCGGTTGGCGACCTGGTGCATCACATGGAAAACATCGCCAGAGAAGACAAGAACCCGGTGATCTCGGTGATTCTGGACGGCGAGAATGCCTGGGAGTACTACCCGGAGAACGGCTTCCATTTTCTTGACGAGCTGTACCGGGTGCTTGAGAAACACCCGAAACTGCGGCTGACCACTTATTCGACCCTTCAGGAAGAGCATTACACAGAGCCTGTGCAACTCCCGGAACTGGTGGCTGGAAGCTGGATTTATGGAACCTTTTCCACCTGGATAGGCGACTCCGACAAAAACCGGGCCTGGGACCTGCTGTGTGAGGCCAAGCAGCATTTTGACCGGGCGCTTGATAATGGCTCCCTCAACATGGATCAGAAGCAGGCGGCCACACATCAGCTCGGATTGTGTGAAGGCTCGGACTGGTTCTGGTGGTTTGGCGATTACAACCCGGCAGCGGTGGTTCGGGATTTCGAGCAGCTGTATCGCCGGCACCTGGCCAACCTTTATGAGCGTATTGGCTACCCGGCGCCGTCCAGCCTGTTCCAGCCCCTGAGCCAGGGTGGAGGGGAGCCCGCCAAGGGCGGTGCCATGCGGCCGGGGCATGAGGCTGATTCATGACTGTAGAAATGCCATCCAATCCGGTTTTGGCAAGGCGGCGTGCCGGTGTGCTGTTGCACCCGACCGCATTACCTGGCGTTTCCGGCAAGCTGGGCGCCGCTGCCCGGCAGTTTGTGGATGTTCTGGCCGAGGCAGGCATCACGGTGTGGCAGACACTGCCATTGGGGCCCACTCATGCAGACCTTTCGCCGTACCAGTCGCTCTCGGCCCATGCCGGGAACCCCGTTCTGATCGACCTTGAGGAACTGGTGGCGCCCGGTCTTCTCGATAGCCAGGAACTTACCGCCTTTACCCGTACCGAAGCCCTGGAACATGCCAGCCAGCGATTCCATGCCGGTCGCTATCGTGAGTCAGAAGCGCTCAACGCACAGGCCTATCAGAATTTTCTGGAGCACCATCAGTGGCTGGATGATTTTGCGCTGTTCATGACAGCCAGAGAGGCGTTTCCGGGCGTGAACTGGCTGGACTGGCCCGACGACCTGCGGGATCACAAGCCGGCCGCCCTGGAAGCCCTGAGAGAATCCCACCAAAGTACACTGGAACGGGTGTGCCTGGAGCAGTACCTGTTTTTCATACAATGGACAGCGGTGCGTCATTATGCGGCCGAACGGGGCATCTGGCTGTTTGGCGACATCCCCATTTTCGTCGCTCACGACAGCGCCGATGTCTGGGCCGCACCCCACCTGTACAAGCTTGATGGTGAAGGTAAGCCCAGAGTGGTTGCCGGGGTGCCCCCGGACTATTTCTCCCCCGAGGGTCAGCACTGGGGAAACCCGCTATTCGACTGGCAGCGAATGGAGGAGGACCGATACCACTGGTGGGTGCAGCGCCTGGCCAGCCAGCAGGAACGGTTCGATCTCCTTAGAATTGACCATTTCCGGGGGCTGCAGGCTTACTGGGAGATTCCGGCGGAGAATCCGCGCCCGGTCGATGGCTACTGGGTGCCGGGCCCGGCCGATGATTTTCTGGAAACCTGCTTCCGGGAGTTACCCCGTTTGCCGCTGGTTGCCGAGAACCTCGGCATCATCGGGGAAGATGTGGAAGCCCTTCGACACCGTTTCCGGTTACCGGGTATGACCGTCATACAATTCGGTTTTGATGGCAGCGCCGCCAACCCCCATCTATTGCATAACCACAAGGAATGGGATCTGGTCTATACCGGTACCCACGACAACGACACCACAATGGGCTGGTACCAGAGCCTGGATGAGCGAACCCGGGAGCATGTTAACCGGTATCTGAGAATTAACAGCCCGGATATGCCATGGCCCGTGATACAGGCTGCGATGGGCTCGGTATCACGACTGGTGATCGTCCCGATACAGGATCTTCTGGCTCTTGGATCCGAGGCACGCTTCAACACGCCCGGCACGATCCAGGGTAACTGGAAATGGACCTTACCCGAGGATTATCGAGCGAGGATCGACCTGCCAGGGCTGAGAAATATTGTGAACCTATACGGTCGATAGCCGAGTGATCACCCTCTTGATCAGAATCAAGATGGTTAATATTTAATCAGGTGTAAAGTGGAGGAGTTGCGGTATCCACTCGGCAAGCTGACAGGAGGAAACGGCATGGAACACCGGCTAAGCCAACGGGTAGAAGGCGGGTTGCCCATTCTGGTCTACAAACGTGGCATGCCAGTAGCGACTGGTATGATCCGGGATGCATCCCGACGTGGTCTGTTTATTGCGACCGATTATTCGGATGTGAGACTGAACCAGACGATCGAGCTGTCCTTCCGGTTTCCGGAACGTTCGGAGCGGGGGCACTGCACGCTGAGCGCCCATGTGGTTAGGACTGATGATGGCGGTCTGGGGGTTGATTTTGACGGCGTTGAGAACGATGCGCTGACAATTTCTGAACTGATTGCCTGCCTGCAGGAACAGGCGTCTACAGACCTTCTTGCCGGGCGAGTTCGCAAGCAAATGCACTGACTTCAATAATGACAACAACTGATTCTGTAAGGGACGACTGACATGGCACGACTTGAAGGAAAAGTAGCTGCGGTAACCGGCGGCGCACTGGGCATTGGCAAAGCAACGGTTGAACGGATGGCAGAAGAGGGCGCTGCCGTTGGCATTCTTGACTGCCTGGATAGCGAAGGCGAGACCCTCGCCAAATCACTCAGCGACAAAGGCTACAAGGTTGGTTACTGGCACTGTGATGTGACCAATGAACAGCAGGTGAAAGCCGCTCTGGACGGAGTGGCCGGGCACTTCGGAGCGCTAAACGTCGTGGTTAGTAACGCTGGCATGTCCGGCGCCAACAAGCCGACCCACGAAGTGACCGAGGAAGAATGGGACAAGGTACAGGCGGTTAACGTAAAAGGGGTGTTTTTCTGCACCAAACACGCCATTCCTCACATGAAGAAGGCCGGCGGCGGCAGCATCATCAATCTGTCTTCCATTTACGGCCTGATCGGCGCGCCGGACGCACCTCCATACCATGCGTCCAAGGGTGCTGTCCGGTTGATGACCAAAACAGATGCGATGCTCTACGCCCCGGACAACATAAGGGTGAATTCCGTGCATCCGGGCTTTATCTGGACCCCGATGGTCGAAAACCACCTGAAAACCACCGGCCAGGATCTGGAAGCTGCCAAGCAGGCCACCGCCGCTTTACATCCTCTTGGCCATATGGGCGAGCCGAACGACATTGCCTGGGGCATTGTTTTCCTCGCCTCTGATGAGTCCAAATTCATGACCGGGAGCGAACTGGTTATCGACGGCGGCTATACCGCGCATTAACGGCTGAAGCCCCATGACTCTGGCCGCGTATACTATGAGGGCCCTGCCAGCACAGATGTCAGGGCTGATGGCGATTGCACTGGATTTGCAGTGGAGCTGGCACCACGGATGTGATGAGTTGTGGCGGCAGCTCGATGAAGAGATCTGGGAGGCAACCCATAACGCCTGGCTGGTGCTGAACAGCGCTTCGGCAGAACGGCTGCAACAGCTGGCCGAAGACCCCGAATTCCTGGCCCAGTACCAGCAACAACTGAATCGCCATGAAGCCTTCAACCAGTGCCCGACCTGGTATTCTGAAAACTGCGGCAACCAGCTGGCCACTGGCGTCGCCTGGTTCTGCATGGAGTATGGGGTGTCGGAATCCCTGCCGTTATACAGCGGCGGCCTGGGCGTTCTGGCCGGCGATTTCCTGAAGGCTTCCAGCGATCTGGGTGTGCCGGTCACAGCCGTGGGCTTGCTCTACCAGCAGGGCTATTTCCGGCAGGCCCTGAACGCTGAGGGGGAGCAGCTGGAGTTTCACCCCTATAACGATCCGACCATGCTCCCGGTTACTCCGTTACGGGACAGCAACGGAGAATGGGCAAGGGTAAACGTACCTTTTCCCGGCCGTACAGTTCGCCTGAGGGCCTGGAAAGGACAGGTGGGGCGCTGTGAATTGTTGCTGCTCGACAGCAATGACCCCCGGAATGAGCCCGGCGACCGGGGTATTACCAGCGAACTCTACAGTGGCGATCCGGAAAAACGCCTGCAACAGGAAATGGTGCTTGGAATTGGCGGCTGGCGCTTGTTGGCACAGTTGGGGCGCCAACCCGCTCTGTGCCACATTAACGAAGGCCACAGCGCATTGGCGCTGGTTGAGCGCGCGGTGCACTGGCAACAGCAGAATGAGACCAGTTTTGAAGTGGCGCGGCTGGCAACCAGAGCCACCAACCTTTTTACCACCCACACTTCGGTAGCTGCAGGTTTTGACCGGTTCCCGACGAAACTTGCCCGATTGTACCTGGAGCCCTGGTTGCAGGAGATCGGCCAGTCGCTGGAGACCATACTGACTGTTGCCAATGGCGGTTCAAGCGATTTGAACATGTCGGGGCTTGCGCTAGGTATGAGCGGTCGTTTTAACGGTGTCAGCCAGATTCACAAACAGGTCACTCAATCCATTTTCCAGCCGTGGTTCGGGCGCTGGCCGGCGGCCGATGTGCCAGCAGAATACGTTACCAATGGTGTGCATACCCCGAGCTGGGATTCTCCGGAGGCGGACGAATTATGGACGTCGGCCTGTGGCCAGGACCGCTGGCGACAGCCTATGAAGGACCTTCGCCCGCTGAAAGGGACTACTGACCATGATCTCTGGCAGATGCGCAGAAACCAGCGACACCGATTGGTGTATTACCTGCGCGCGCGATTGCAGAGCCAGCATTGTGAGCACAACTACGGCAACAGCGAGGAAGCGGCGTGTGGTCTGCTTCTGGATACTGAGTCTCTGACGTTAGGCTTTGCCCGCCGCTTTACCAATTACAAGCGCCCGGACTTACTGCTGACAGATCCGGAACGACTGATCCGACTCCTCAGCAATCGGGACCGGCCCCTGCAGATTGTATTGGCGGGGAAGGCCCACCCCCACGACAACGAAGGCAAGGACATCATCAAACGCTGGAAGCAGTTCACCCGCCTGCCGGAAGTAGAGGGGCGCGCGGTATTCATTGAAGACTATGACATGGCGGTGGCTAGCGAACTGATTCAGGGCGTGGACGTTTGGCTTAATTGCCCGCGCCACCCCTGGGAAGCCTGTGGTACCAGCGGCATGAAGGTGCTGGTAAATGGTGGCCTGAACCTGTCGCAGTATGATGGCTGGTGGGCGGAAGCCTGGCAGCCGGAGCTGGGCTGGGCCATTCGGCCGGGAGCCACCTTCGAGGAGTTGAGCCAGACGGATAAACACGATGAGGCTGATGCCGAAGAACTCTATCAGTTGCTGGAGAATCACGTTGTACCGGAATTCTACCTGCGTAATGAACAGGGTTTACCGGCCAACTGGCTGGAGAGAGTTCGGGCCAGCATGAACGAATTAACTGCACGATACTCGGCCAACCGCATGGTTCGGGAATATGTCACGGATTTCTATCTGCCCATGGTGGCCCAGGGCGCGGAGCGCACCGCTGTAGGTGCTGACGAACTTGTTTCTGTGAAAGAAACCATAGCCCGACACTGGCCACGCCTGAGGTTTGGCGCAATGGACGCCCGGGAGGAAGGCCAAAAACTGCGTTTCGATCTGGATGTGTATCTGGATGGCCTGAGCCCGGAACTGGTCGCCGTAGAGTTGGTGGCAGAATCCTCAAACTCCGGCCCACGCCTGGTGCAGTCTATGGCGTTCAGCGGGCCACTACAGGAAGCCGAACAGACGTACCGATATTACTGCACGGTGCCACCACGCCCGCTAGAGCATTTCACTCCACGCATCCGCATTCATGAACCCAGGCTAAACCTGCCCCTGGAAGACGCTCACATTCTCTGGCTGCGCTGATCAGCCACGCCAGAAGCCCGGTGAGAGCACGATCACCACGCTCAGGATTTCCAGACGCCCCATCAGCATGCCCACTGACAGAATCCACTTGGCGGCGTCGGGCAGAGGCGAGAAGTTCCCGGCGGGGCCAATGATATCGCCAAGGCCGGGACCAACGTTGGTCAGTGAGGTGAGGGCGCCGGAAAGTGCAGTGACAAAGTCGAGCTGAAGGGATGCCAGCAACACGGTGATCACCAGCAGACACAACAGGAAGATGAAGGTATAGGCAATCATCGAGGAGATGATTTCGTCGCTGACGGCACGGCCGTTGTAGTTACGGGTAAATACGGCCCGTGGGTGCAACAGCCGCATTAACTGCTCTCGCAGAATGATCAGCGATAGCTGGAACCGGAAGATTTTCATGCCACCGGCGGTTGAGCCTGAGCAGCCGCCCACAAACATGAGGAAGAAGAACACCACAAAGGCCAGAGGCCCCCAGGCGGAGTAATCTTCAGACGCGTAGCCCGTGGTCGTAACAACGGAAGTCACATTAAAAAGCGTGGCTGCGTAATTGTGAATCGGATCGAAGGGTACCGGGGATACCCACCAGCGATAGAGCGTGAGCATGGCCGGCACCGCGAACAGAATCCCCAGGAACAGACGAACCTGCTGGTCACGGAACAGGACCCCATGCTGGCCGTGCATTTCCCGCACAAACAGGAAGAACGGCAGGCTGCCGATGATCATGAAAAAGGTGGCTTCCAGCAGGATAAGGTCGTTGAACTTACCCATGGACAGGTCTGAGGTTGAAAAGCCGCCTGTGGCAATGCTGGTCAGGCCATGGTTGAACGCGTCAAACAAAGACATACCAGACAGCCAGTAGGTGACAACCGCAACCACGGAAAACACCAGATACACCAACAGCAGGCCCCGGCTGAGAGTCTTCATGCGTGGCAGAGCCTTTTCCGTCCACTCAGACGATTCGGTAGCGAACAGGCGCATCCCGCCTACCCGCAGGAAAGGCAGCACGGCAACGAACATGCCGATAATCCCGATACCGCCCAGCCACTGAAGGATCGAGCGCCAGAGCAGCAGATCCTTGTCCATCGTGTCCAGGCCGGTGAACACAGTAGCCCCCGTGGTGGTGATACCGGAAGTGCCCTCAAAAAACGCATCTGCCGCCGAGATGTCGTTATCGCTCAGGTAAAAGGGAAGGGCAGATAGAAGGGCGATGACAAACCAGCTGGAGACCGTGAGCACGAACATATAGCGCGGTTTCAGTTCGCGGGGTTCACGGTAGGTCAGCAACAGCCCCAGAACACCAAGCACGCAAACAATAGCCGCCGATTCGGCAAACGCGATGGCATTGGGTGCACCGGAAGGGGTGGCAGCCAACAGCAGTACCGGTAACGTCATGAAAACACTCAGAAGTATAAACATGACGCTGACAATGAAGACGACAGGGGCTAGGTTTCTCAAGGCACGCTCAAGCCAGCTGACAAAAAGACGGCGTCAGCATACCCGCGGGCTTGCTTAACCGCAAGGAAACAGGCCCCGGACAGAAGTATTAACCCGGAATTAAATCGGCGTAAAAAATGGGTAAATACGGAACGCACCTATGGCGGGAATCGTCGGACTGATGCACGTTTACTGTCAGGCCGTGAAGGCCTGTATGAACAGGGAGAAAGACTATGAAGACCACAAGAAAGGTTCTTGTTGCATCAACTGCCTTCGCCGGGCTGGCCCTGGCTGGGCTTGCTTCTGCCCAGGATATGTATAAATCCGGTGTTGGCGGGCTCTACGCCGGCCTGAATTACACCTTCATGGAAACCGATTTCGATGGCCTGGCAGAAGCCGACACCGGCACCTTGTCTGGCAAGGTCGGCGTTATGGCTACGGACTATTTCGGTGTTGAGGCCCGAGCGGGCTTTGGTGTGGATGACGATCGGATTGCCGGCGTTGACGTTAAAATCGACAACTTCTTCGGTGGTTACGGCACGGTGAACGTGGTGAACGAGAGCCCGGTAACACCCTACGCTGTTTTCGGTTTCACTCGTATTGAAGCTGAGGCAGGCTCAGTGGAAGACGATGATTCCGATTTCTCGTACGGTGCCGGCCTGAATGTGAAGTTCGCCAAGAACCTGTCAGGCAACCTCGAATACATGCGTTACTACGATGACGATGATATTACCGTAGATGGCATCGGCCTGGGCGTTCAGGTCAACTTCTGACGATGAGATAACCAATGCCTGCGGGGCGGGACCTCGCAGGCATTCGACGTTAGCCGTTCATCACAGAGCCAAGCAGAATGACCCCGGCATAGCCCACTGTGTACGCGGCCAGAAGGTGTAGCGCGTACTTCAGGTAAGCCACAAACGTGAGCCCCTCAATTTTGCTCATGGCTACAATTCCCGCCGCAGAACCGATTACCAGCAACGAACCACCGACGCCAACTGCATAGGTTAGCCCCATCCATTCCCCGGGGCTCATGTCGATACCGGACTTCAGCAGTGCGGCCGTTAAAGGCACGTTATCGATGACCGCGGAGAAAATGCCCATCAGATAGTTGGCGTACACCGGGGGCATGACATCATAGATTGCCACCAGTGAATCCAGAGCATGAATTTCTTTTAGCATACCCACCAGAAGCAGGATTCCCAGGAAGAACAGCAGGGTTTCAAACTCGATAACCCGGATGTATTCGAGAATCGGGTCCAGATCCGAGTCGTCGCTCATGAAGCGGGACACCAGGAACATGATGGAAAGACCAAAAAGGAAGGTCAGCACTGGCGGAATACTGAATAACGCGTTGCCAGTAATGGTGGCAATGATTGTAACCAGAAACAGGCCCGCGATTACCGCGTCTACGGTTCGGACTTCATTGGAACTGGCTTTCAGGGTAACGGTGCCGGACAGACCGCCAGAAAGAAGCACGGCCAGCAAAAACACCGTGATTGAAGCGGGAATGGCCAGTGTCAGCAGCGTCAGGATTTCCACTTTGTCTGCCAGGAAGATCATCAGCGTGGTGACATCGCCGGTGATCAGTGAAACGCCGCCGGAGTTCACTGCAAATACAACCAAAACAATAAATTGTAACCGCTTCTTCAGATCCAGGCTTAAAGAGAGAATCAGGGAGCAGGAAACCAGTGTTGCTGTGATGTTATCGGCCAGGGAAGAAAACACGAAGCAGAACAGACCGGTCAGAAACAGCAATCGCCGCTCGGTGACCTGACGAGGCATGATCAGGTAGATCATGTTTTCGATCATGCCTTTCTTGTTCAGGTAGGCCACAAATGTCATCGCCGCCACGAGAAACAGCCATAACCCGGCGATCTCGGCAATGCTTTCCGAAAGGCCAGAGGAAACTGCAGCGGTTTCGTCTACACCGGAACTGAACAGAAACAGGAGAACCCAGCTGAGCGTGCCAAAGAACAGTGTGGTTTTTGCCTTGTTGACGTGAATGACTTCTTCAAAGATGACGCCGAGCAGCGCCAAGATGGCAACAGCAATCAGAACAGCTTCAAGAATCGGCATTTTGGAATCCTGAACCCCGGGGAAGATTAGGCAGCGATTCTAAACCCATTAGCGGGAGCCTCCAAGATTAGTAAACTACGGAACACTGCCTATACTTGAATCTGACGCACATCAAAAGGGCATTCGCTCTTTCTGTTATTGATGGAACAGTCACAACGGGGAGAGAAAGTCATGAAACACAGTTTGAGAACGCTGGTCTGTGCCACCCTGATTTCGCTGCCACTCGCTACCTTTGCCCAGGGTGGATCCGGGCAGGGCAGTCAGGCAGGAATGATGAACCAGGAACGGATTCAGCAAATGCAGCAGAACATGGATCGAATGAACCAGACCATGCAGCAGATGCAGAATGCGACGACCAGAGAAGAACGTCAACGCCTGCGGCAGGAACATATGGAGCACATGCAGGAACACCTGCAGATTATGCGAGAGTCCGGAATGGGTCCAGGCATGATGGGCCAGGGCGCGGGAATGATGGGGCAAGGCATGGGAATGAACGGCCAGGGCCCCGGCATGGGCAACCGAAATCCTGGTCAGGGCCAGATGAAGAATCAGGGGCCTGGCAACAGCGGTCAGGGAATGCGGCAAGGCAACCCGGCCATGACCGAAGATCAGCGGCTGCAGCGCATGGAACAACGGATGGACCAGATGCAGTTGATGATGGAACAAATGCTTCAGAATCAGCGCCAGGGAAACCAGTAACGCCGAAAACCAATCAAAGAAGAGAGTGACTCTGAAGATGGAAGGCTGGATGGTTTAGGTGAGTCGGATTCCGGCGTAGCAGTACTGCTGGAAGCACGTTACGCGCTTACAAACGACTGGCGTTACTTTTTGGATGGGCGCGTATCAGCAGGAGAGATTGGTACGCTCGGAATTTTCGGCGCAGGAACGTGCTTGGTGTGCCAGGCTGATGGTACTGGCTGGGAAGTGGGTGCTGCCGTGACTTTCCACGATAGCAAGCTCGCAAACCGGTACTTTGGCGTAACCACACAACAATCCATCGATTCGGGGCTGCCGGAAACTGATGTTGATAGTGGGTATAGATCAACAGGGGTTAATGTCAGCTACCGCAATTACCTGGGCCAGAACTGGCAGATCTTCGGAGAAGCTCTGTACGAAGCGTTCGGGAGTGATGTATCCGACAGCCCAATCACTCGAAATGATTATGAGGCGGAAATAGGCGCTGGCTTCATTTACGTTTTTTAGGTTTGGCTTGGTGGCGTACGCAGGGATGCGCTCAACGCCTGTACCAAAGAGGTGGCAGTGACAGCTTCCATAACGTGCGTGAGCTATGCATCCGAACATCCTATTTAACATAATATACATTATGCGCAGTCTGGTATCCGTTCAAATAACAGTATTACGGATTCTATCTTTGCATTCTCTCCTTGCATCCTAGCGGCTTACCAGGAGCTTAGCCGATGAGCAAACCGGCCAGCCACCCGCGCTTACTCCCGAACAGTTCGCCCACCTGTTAGGCATTATCCAGAAGCATCGATACCCGAAAAAGAACACGGCGCCGACTCGTATCAGCTTCAAGCTCGGACTACGAGTCCAGGATATCGCGCTTATCCAGATAAAAGACGTCGCCGAGCTTGGCCCTGTGAGTACGGATTCTGGTCAGCGCTCTTTCAAACTTACGGAAATCCTTGCGTTGCCTTCGGCTTACACTAAGTGTGCCGATGCGTTGAAGCGGTCCAAATCCACGTATCAGCCGCGTCGAATCAGTTTTGGTGTTCACGATTTCCACCATCTTGTTCAGCGAATTGAAATCATGGCCAAGGCCGGCGCCGAGATCAAACCGAAGGATTTTTATCCTGAGGTCAAAAAGCATCGTGGTAAATCGCGTGATCTTCCAATGAAGAAAGCCTCTATTCCCCCAGTACTCTCCAGGAACACTTTGCCCACATGCAGAGGCATTGGGCAGGTATTGAGCGAGCCTGCTCCCACAGCGGCCGGAGGACGTTAATAACGCATATCATTCATGAAAAAAGAAGTCAGTTAAAGTCGCGCGAAAAATCGCTGGGCATGTCTCACCGTCAACCACGCTCATTTACTAAGAACCTCCCGAGGAGCCACTGAAGGAAGCGTTGCAAGATGCCGGGTACAAATATCTTGGTTAGTACGGCAACCGAATCAACTTTAAAGAGCAGTTGTTATTATTGTTCAACCACCTCAAACGCACTCTGGTTTGCGTACCTGACAGGTAATATTTTTCAGCCCATTTGTTATGTGTCTTGTTGATAGCGCCGGACACCGACAGCCGCCCTGCCCCTCCAGATCACGAGTCATATTCCCAATCTGGCCAACCAAACGTAGATTTCATGGCTATTGGGGATGCATTGATGCCTGAATGCGAAGTTGGGTTTGGTCGCAAAGCGAACATTCAGCTTGGAAGATAGCGCCAGCCTAACGGGCCGATTCGTGGAATTGCACTGGAACACTCTGGTCCAGTTGACGGACTTTTTGAACTCGGAGCATCCCTTTCGCACCATCAAGCGGCAGTTAAGTTATGCCAAAGTCCGCGATCGCAGCCTGTCGAAGAACACCAACCTGTTCTACCTGTTCGCGGCGCTCAGCAACATGCGGAGTGACAGGTTCGCCGTTTTTAAGCCATTTTATGCGTCCTTCACCGCAGTAGTTCTTGTACTCTTCCGCCACGTCGGGGCGGCGGCTGCTTCGAATGCTTCTTTGGTCTTCGTGACACGCGCATGGCCCTGTTCTTCATGGAGCATCCATTGGTCGTCGCCGTAGATAATAGGCAGGTCCATGAAGGTCTTAACCCTCCATTAACCACCTCCTAGATAGTCTGTATCCCGTCGTTTACCGCAGATTTGACCGCGCCCGAATGGACTTTACCTATGTATCGCTTGCCCTGCTCGAAAGTAGTGCTGACTGCTTTATGCTGCCTGGTTATTGCAGGCTGCAGTTCGTTGTCCACGAGAACGGACTATCTCGCTCAGGCCGATTCCGAGCGTCAGAACGTCGTCTCCAAGTTTGAGATGGAGGTTGGTCTCGAAACAGCCTACCTGAATGAGCTGGTCAACAGCCATGACCTGGACGCGCTTATTGTCGAAGCGCGCGCGGCCAATCCTGATTTCCAGCAAACACGGCTTTCACTCCAAATTCTCCGTGCTCAATACCGAGCGACTCAGGCGGATCAACTCCCCGACGTCGAGGCTGGATTCGTCGCGAATAACACTGACGGTCTAGATACTGCCTACACCGGCACCGTCAGCATCAGCTGGGAGCTGGATTTGTGGTCGAAGATTTCTGATGAGGCGTCGGCTGCCGCCAGTGACGTTGCTGAACAGCTGGCTCTCTACCAAGCTGCGCGGGATACGCTCGCAGCCGAGGTCATGCAGGGCTGGTTGAAACTGGTGAATCTGAATCGCTCCGTTGCCATCGAAAAGCAACGCGCGGAGCTATTGGAAAAAAACGAACAGTGGATTCTTCAGCGTTACCGCTCGGGACTGGGTGACCTTGAAGATCTGGACAGCGCCCAAAGCTCTGCGGCCAGTGCCAGGGCGACATTGATTGCAGTTCAGGAATCCCTGCAGCAACAGCAAAGGGCGTTGAACCTGTTGCTCGGGCGAAGCCAGGCTAGCACGGTCATTTCCGCCGACTATCCGCAGGTTCTTTTACCCCTGTCCGACCTTGCAGAGCAAACATTGCAGCGTCGCCCGGACCTTAAAGCGGCCTATATGGCTATCAGGGCAAATGATTTTCGAACGTCCGTTGCCTACAAGGACATGCTGCCATCCATCAACCTGGAAACAGCGCTTAGCGAAACAGGCACATCGCCCAGTGACGCCCTATTGCGCAACCCGGTGTGGTCATTGCTCGGTCAGCTACCGCGTTGTGCCCTGGATCGACGAATTGATGGCAACGCATCCAGGTTTGAATCTCAGAGTTCAGATTACTGACACCAACGTGGACTTTTACCGGGATTCGGTCGACATGGCGCTTCGCTACGGCGCGCCCAGTGACACCAACCTGTATGGCTTCAAAATTTGCGATGTGCCGCGCCTGCTTTGCGCATCTCCTGATTACCTTTCGCGTCATGGTCGCCCCATTCATCCTGATGACCTTGAGAACCACAACGGACTGTTCTATCAGTTGCAGGACATCCCATTTGACCTCTGGACGTTCAAACGGGGAGACGAGGAATATCGAGTCAAAATGACGGGCGATCGCGCCTCAAACGATGGCGATCTGGTTCGCCGGTGGTGCGTCGCTGGTCGCGGTCTTGCGATAAAATCGTGTCTTGATATGTCGGATGATCTGCTTGCAGGCCGTGTCACCACAATCATGCCGGACTATGCGCCGCCGGTATCCGAGCTGTGGCTGATTTGTCCTACCCGACAGTCAATAACGCCGGCAATGAGGTTGTTGAGGGATGACCTGCGTGCAAAAGTAGGCGAACTGATGAATGCAATGATTGCCGGAGGCTTTTTTCCTCCGGATCGCTTGTCCGGAGGAAAAAAAGACGCCTGAAAAACAGCGGGTGCGTTATTGATGATAAGAAATTCTCATTAACGTGCAGTACACCACTGGCAGCACCACTAACGTCAATACCGTTGCAACACCCAAACCGCACACGATAACCACCGCCATGCTCGCGAAGAAGGCATCGCTGAACAGAGGAATCATTCCCAACATGGTGGTTACGGCCGCCATAAGCACAGGTCGTACCCGGCTTACCGCGGCCTCAACCACCGCAGTGAATGCATCATCCTGCTGTTCTAACTGAATATTGATCTCCTCAACCAGCACAATGGCATTCTTCAGTACCATACCGATCAGACTCAGAGTCCCGAGCAGCGCCATGAATGTAAAAGGCGCGCCGAGCAATACCAGTCCACCAATGATTCCAATCATCATGAGAGGAACAATCATCCAGATAGACAGAGCCTGTCGGAAGCTACCGAACAACAGCATCGAAATAATGAACATCCCCAGCAGTCCAAGAGGCAGCGAGGAGAAAAGCGAAGTCTGAGCTTCGGATGAGGTCTCGTACTCTCCACCCCACTCAATCGAATAGCCGTGGGGAAGCTCCAGCGCGTCGACCTGCGGGCGGATCCTCTCCAGCACACTCGCCGCCGTCTCCCCCGACAAAGGCATGGGTTCGGCATAAACCGCCAACATCCGCTCCCTGTTTCTGCGTTTTATCAACGGATCCCGCAGTTCCGTATTGATGGCATTGATGACGTTGCCCGCGCTGACATAGCGGCCCTGCTCTTCACTCCAGACATTGATCGAGGTAAGGTTTTCGATGTCAAAACGCTGCTCCTCTCTTGACCGCATAATGATCGGAATGAGGTCGCTCCCCTCACGGTACACTCCAACCTGCTGCCCCTGATTATTCAGCAACAACGCCTGGTGCAGTGATTCGCGAGATACGCCAAGGCGCCGGGCCTGTTCTTCGAGGAACTCCGGTACGATCACGGCTTCCCGATTACCCCAGGACAAGCGCACGCTGTCGGCCAGAGGTTCATTTTCAAAAATTGCCTGCACGCGCACACCGATTTTCCGGAGTTCTTCGGGATCTTCTCCAAAGATACGAGCTTCAAGACTGGCTTTGGCTGAGGGCCCCACCTGCAAAGCCTGCACTTTGTAATGCACGTTCGGGAAGTCTGTACGCAGTTGCTCAATGACTTCCTCCATACGGGCCTCTCTCGACGCCTTATCCCGGGTCTCTACGATCAATTGGCCAAAACTGGCGTATCGCTGCTCCGGTGAATACGTCAACGTAAAACGCTGGGCTCCGCCACCGGTGACACTGGTCACCTGAACGACCTGGTCCATGTCATTCACGCGCGATTCCAGCCGCTTTACGGTCTCTTCGGTTTGCAAGATGTCGGCGCCCTCGGGCAACCAAAGGTCAACAAAGAAGAGTGGCGTTGTGGCATTCGGGAAGAAAGCATTCTTAACCTGTCCCGAGAACGATAGAACCCCAGCCAGAAGCGCGATCGCAAGTGTTAATGTCACGAAGCGATAATGAATCGCGTAGGTCAGCAGGCGGCGGAAGACGACGAAAACAATTCCCTTATAGGGGTCGTTATCGGATGACTGCCCGACACTCTCGAGCTTGTCGGGATAGAACATATCAAAGAAAAACGGGGTCAGAGTGAGTGCCGTCAGCCAGCTCAGGAAAAGCGAGTAGCACAGAACCCAGAACAGGGAGCCAATGAATTCTCCGGTGGTGTCTGGTGAAAGGCCGATAGGAGCAAAGGCCGTAATGGCAATCACGGTAGCGCCGAGCAGCGGGTACCGGTTCTGCGAGACCACTTCTTTGGCTGCCTGCCTTTTGGACTTGCCCTTGGAAAGGCCAATCATCATGCCCTCGGTGACGACGATGGCATTATCGACCAGCATCCCCAGCGCAATGATCAGCGCACCCAATGAAATCTTCTGGAGCTGAATACCGTGTATTGCCATAAGCACGAATGTACCCATGATGGTAATCAGCAGGATCAGCCCCATGAGCAGGCCACTTCGCAGCCCCATGAACAGCAAAAGCACAATAATGACAATGCCCACCGCCTGAGCAAGGTTCATGAGAAAAGCAGATACTGCCTCCTCGACTACTTCAGGCTGGTTATACACTGTGTTCAGTGTCATGCCGATGGGTTGCTGTTTTTCCAGGCGTTTCAAAGCCTCATTGAGACTCTCACCTACATCAACAACGTTGGTGCCCTCTGCAAATGACACGCCGATGGTCAAAGCAGGCAATCCGTCAGAGTGGTAAAGCAAGGCGGGTGAGTCATTGGTCACCCTGCGAACTTCGGCCAGATCGCTGAGCCGGATAATACCCGAATCAGCGCTTCCAACTGCCAGTTGCTCAAGTGCCTGAACGGAATCAAGCTGACCGGTTGGCTGAACGGATAACGACAGCCCTTCACTGCGCAGGTGGCCAGCGTTGCCCACCGTATTCTGCGCATTCAGAAGGCTTGCCAGGTATTCTGGCGAGATGCCAAGAGCACGCATACGGTCACGGTCCAGTGACACGATCATCTGCTCGTCGACACGACCACCGATACTGACTTTTGCGACGCCCTCCAACAATCGCAGTTCTCGCTGAATGAGATCCGCATGGTCACCAAGATCTTTCAGCGAGTAGCCGTCACCACGCAACGTGAGCAGCAGGCCGAAGACATCGCCAAAGTCATCGTTCACGATGGACGTGTTCACGCCTGGTGGCAGACCAGGCTGGGCATCATTAATCTTTCGCCGAAGGATATCCCAATACTGGTCTAACTCCCCTTCTCTGACCGTCTTCTTGAGTTGGACAGTAATCTGCGACAAGCCGTCCGAGTTCACCGAAGTAATGTCATCGATGCCCGGCATCTGCTGGATCGCTTTTTCCAGAGGCAGCGTAACCTCCTCCTCGACTTCAAGAGGCGTTGCTCCGGGATATTGGGTGGTCACCAAGGCGGAACGTAACGTGAACTCCGGGAATTCAAGCTGGCCAAGACCCAGAAACGCGAACATGCCCCCAACCCCAAGCAACAGCGTGACCATCCAGCTGATGGACTTCCGATCAAGAAAATAATCGACCATCTCAGAGCCCGCCCTCTTTTTCCCAGGGACGGACCGAACGATCCCTGTTCATCCGGTGAGCGCCGGCAACCACGATTCTGTCGCCCGGGCTGAGCTCTCCCCGAACAAGCACGCCATCGTTCATTTTCTTACCCGGCTCGACATCCACCGGCTCGACGCTGCCCGTGTTATCGCCATTCTCACCATCGGCAGCAGCCACGTATCGCCAAACCACGCTAGTGCCGGGTTCTGCGTCAGGTGTTACAAGCGCCGCGGTTGGTATCAGCCACGACGGGGCGCTCTCTCCAGCCAATGTGCCGTAATCAAGCAGAACGGTCGCGCTCATCCCCGAAAGCACTGTGATGTCCTCGGGTTCAGGGAGCGTTACGGTAACCTCATAACTGAGCGACCCCTGAGAGGCATTGCTGTCATGCTCTTTGTAGCTCGCGGCGTAGCGTTTATCGGGAAGCTCGGGAAACTGTACCCACGCGATAGTGTTGCCATTGGCGCGAACGTTCCTGGATCTCTGTGGTTGAAGGCGGCGGACCTGTTGTTCAGGCATCTGGAACGAGACGTCGATAGAGCCGGGCCGTTGCAGTTCGGCAATGGCCTGCTGCGCTGATACAACCTGAAAGACATCCACCGGCACCCGTGAAATGACGCCATCAAATGGCGCTTTGAGAACGGTATAGGAAAGTTGGTCCTCCGCGCTGGCCAGTTGCGCTCTGGCAGAGAGGTACTCGGCCTCGGCCTCATCGAAACGGGCCTGACTGATGGCCTGGCGCTCCAACGATATTCGCATTCGCTCGAAGGTGGCCTGTGCCAGATTGAAATTTGACCGGGCGTTTTCCAGGCGGGTTCTTGCGTCCCGATCGTCCAGGCGGGCAACGACCTCCCCTTTTTCCACAGTGTCGCCTGCTTTAACGGCCAGCTCCGTCAGCTCTCCTCCCACTCTGAAAGAGAGTTCTGAATGGTCAGACGCCGAGACTCTGCCCGGATACTGATTGAGCGTGCCTGACTGCGCCTGCTCCAGCGTCATGAGCTTTACCGGGTAGACAGTTTGCTGTGTCAGAGGGGGCGCCTCCGCCGAACATCCCATCACCAGGAGGCTCGAAAGCATTGCAAGCGCTTGTAGGCCTCTCAAGGGCATGGCGGTACTGACCATCTTGAATTTCATAACGCGTCACTCTCCAGAAAAAATTAGGTATTCCGACGATCGGCAACCGCATCCCAAGCCATATTAAACGCTAATTCGATATGCTCATCGGTACCTTCGAACGACCCTTGCAGGCATCGTTGAACGAGGTGGTAAATCGGGCGGAACATAAACGTTTCGAGAAGTGGAAAAGGTACCGGTTTGATCAGCCCGGATTGCTTTCCCTGATCAACTGCATTCAAAAGATTTGCGGCTCGGCTTTCGTTTCGTGCCTGGATCTCGGGAGTCATCCAAGCAGAATGCGTGAACGTCTCGTGGTAGCGGAATAGTTCCGGACGCTCAAGGCCGATCCGGAACAGTGTGTGCCACTGGCGTCGCAGTCCTTCACGCAGATCTTTCCCGCGAGAAAAACTGTCCAGCGCCGCATCAATGACCTGATCGCTGACGTAATAAAATGTCGCCAATAAAAGCTGTTCTTTATCTTCGTAATAGATGTACAGCGTGGCTGGTGACAAACCCGCAGCCTTGGCTATCTTGCCAACCGAGGTTGCTGAAAAACCGTGATCTGCTACTTCCCTCACGGTAGCTTCCAGGAAGGCTATTCGTTTCGAGTCGTCTCTTTGCCGCATTTGTCTGCTCAACGCTTCAAATTGGTCGGCCTAAAATAAATGCACGTTCACTTATTTTCAAACCGAAAATATAGGCGTATACCGAAGTAGGTGCCCTACTGAATTCCTGGACAGAATGGCCATTGGGGGCTCCATCAGGCATCTGTCTCCAAACCTGGACTGTAGTTTTCATGTCGTCACGAAGTCTCTTGAGCTCCTTTAACTCCTGATCCAGTCTGCAAAGGCGGTCTGTGAATAGCTCCTTCAGGTCGCTGCCAGCCAAGCCACCCTCCGTCCCATGACTTAGAATGACTTTGACTTCACGCAGGTTGAATCCCAGCTTGTTTGCCACGCGAACAAACCGTAAGCGCCACAGGTCTTCCGAATTATACAAGTTGTAGCCATTTCGGGGATCTTTTCGTGGCCGAAGTAACCCTTCACGGTTATAGAAACGAACGGTGTCCGGAGAGACATCCGCCAAGTTTGCAATTTCATTGACTTTCATCGTGCCCACATCGCTCGCATGAAACAGATCCCGATATATCAGAGGAGAAAACGCCAGCATGACCACTCTGAAACTCTCTCAATTTGTTATTGCATAAATGAAGTCGACCTTTATCCGCCCGTCGCCACCTTTACGTTATTGATCGGTTGGCTTTTCGACCAAGCGACTAACCCAAGGCCTCCAAGGATCATCGGCAAGGTCAACAACTGCCCCATGGTCACCCAGTCAAGGGCAATGAACCCCAGTTGCGGGTCGGGGAGGCGAACAAACTCGACCGCAAAACGGAAAATTCCGTAGAGCAACAGGAACAGGCCGGACGTTGCGCCCATCCGACGAGGGTGGCGTGAGAACCACCACAGCACCACAAACAGCACAACACCTTCCAGGGCAAACTCGTACAATGACGACGGGTGACGTGGCGCCGACCCCATATTCGGGAACACCATGGCCCAGGGCACGTCGCTGACCCGCCCCGGGAGCTCGTGGTTGATAAAGTTGCCAAGGCGACCCGCCCCCAGGCCAATTGGCACCAGTGGCGCTATAAAATCCGTGAGTTGGAAAAACCGCAGGTTCTGCTTGCGGGCGAAGACCAAGGCTGCAATCAGGACGCCGGTCAAGCCGCCGTGAAAACTCATGCCCCCTTCCCAGACCTTGAACAGCCAAAGCGGATTGTCTGCCAGCTTGTCAAAACCGTAGAAGAGCGCATAACCGACGCGGCCACCGAGAATGACGCCCATCGCGCAGTAGAAAATCAATGTTTCAACAGCGTCTGCGTTCAACCCGAGTCGATGAGCCCGACGACGCCCCAGCCACCAGGCCGCGAGAAAACCGACAAGGTACATCAGGCCGTACCAATGGATTTTCAGTGGGCCCAGTGCAATGGCTACCGGGTCTATTTGAGGATACTGAAGCATAAGCTTCCCTGATTTCGTGTGTGAACGTGCGTTAGGGTTTCAATCAGTAACACGTTCCGCTCCATTGGCTGTCTCCTCCAATCGTTGCCTGGCAACAGCGATACCGCTGCGCATGGCCTGTGCGGACTCGTTATCGCCGAAGCCAGCCAATGCCCGGCGCCAGTAATTGATCGCCTGTTCATAGCGGCCGTCGTCAAAGGCCTCGACCCCCAGTATGCCCAGCGCCGTTGGCTCACGTGGATCCTTGTCGAGTATTTCGTCGATCAGCGCATGCACTTCATCGGTCAGGCTGCGCCCGGCCACAAAGAATTTTATCTGAGCCAGTTGGGCCAGAAGATCTACTCTGCGGCCTTCCAGTTCGATCAGTCGTTCCAGGGCGTCAATCGCCTGACCCGGTTGACCGATCTTCTGGTAAAGCGGAAACAGCAAGGACCAGACCTTGGGATTATCCGGCTGAGTCCCGGCTTCCTCTTCGAGCCGACCAACCAGGGTTTTCATTGAGGCACCGGGCGTGTTGAGCACGTCCTGCTGGGCGGCATGCAGCGCCAGATCGCCATCGGCACCCAGCCATCGATAGCCGATCATGCTGGCAGCCATGACTGCCGTTATCACCAGTGGAATCATCAAACGTCCTGACAGGGGGCGCCTGAGAGGCATTCGGCGATGGGCCTCGGTGTCCTCCAGCAGATTGCGGTCCAGCTCGTGGCGGCCTTCTTCAAAACGGGCGACGTCAATCTCGCCGCGATCGCGGGCGCTTTTCAGGGCTGAAAGCCGGCGTTCATAGACGGCCAGGTTTTGCGCCTCAGCGTGATCATCGGCCTCAAACCGCTGCTGCCAGTCATGGATCGCCCTTGCTCTTCGCAACGGTAGACTCAGGAACCACAGCGCTATAAGCAACAGTGTGCCGATACTTAACCAGAGCATAGTCATTCCGACCTCTCACGATGACGATGAATCAAAGAGGACAGGCGGGTACGCTCCTCCTCGGAGAGCGGCCGCACTCGCCGGTGCCTGCGTGCCCGGACAAAGGCAATCACAACCAGGGCGCCTCCTGCTACCAGCGCTGCCGGCAATGCCCAAAGCAGCCACGTGCGCCCGTCAAGGCGCGGATTGTAAAGAACGAACTCGCCAAAACGATTAGCCATGAAATCAAGAATTTCCTTATCCGCACGCCCCTCATGAAGCATCAGCGCTACCCGCTCCCGCATGTCCGCCGCCACCGGCGAATCGGAGCTGTCGATGGCTTGAGCATCACATTTAGGGCACCGCAATGACGCCGTAAGGTCGCGATAACGCTCCGCCATCACCGGATCCTCGAAATGACGCGCATCAATTGCCGTATCCGCCATCGACTGGAACGAGGCCATCAAAAGCACGATGACCACACAGCAACGGATCTTCAGGGTTAGCGCCATTTCTCTACCTCCATCATGACTTCATCCACCTGGGCGGGCGTTATGTACCCAACGTGCTTGTATCGAACGATACCGTCTGCGTCGACCAGGAAGGTTTCGGGCACGCCATACACGCCAATTTCAAAACCCAGGTCACCGGCAGGATCGAAGATGTTGACCTCGAAAGGTTTTCCGAACTCTTCGAGAAACTGTCGCCCCAGGTCACGGGCGTCTTTATAGTTGATGCCCACCATCTGAATGCCGCGCTCGGAGAGCGCCAGTAGCTGGGGCATTTCCTCCTTGCAGGTCGGGCACCAGGATGCCCAGACATTGACCAGAGATATCTGCCCGCGAAGCAGGGATTCATCCACCTCGGTATCAGGGTCCTCCAGCGTCGGGAGCGTGAACGCGGGAAACGCCTGGCCTATCAGGGCTGACTCGCGAGCACTGGGATCCAGCGAAAGCCCCCGGTACAAAAAGAAGGCCAGGCCAAGGAACACCACAAACGGAAGCAGCAGCAACAGGCGACGCATCATGCGCGAACCTCGCGTGCCGGCCTCATCGATTCGCGGTCAGCTGCGGCTGCACGGCGGCGACGGTAGCGACGGTCTGCCACGGCCAGCACGCCCCCGGAGGCCATCAGCAGCGCACCCAGCCAAAGCCAGCGTACAAATGGCTTGACCTGTAGGCGCATTGCCCAGCTGCCGTCGTCCAGTTCCTCCCCCATGGCCACGTAAAGGTCCCGCAACAGGCCGGGGTCGAGTGCGACATCGGTCATCGGCTGCCCTCGGGCAATGTACAGGCGCTTCTCCGGGTACAGGGTGGTGACAATCCGGCCTTCACGGGCAACCTCGATGGTCGCCGTATCGGCGAGGAAGTTGGGCCCCCGACGCTCGCCCAGTTCGGTCAGCGTAAAATCGTACCCGCCCAGATTCACCTGCTCACCGATATCAAGCCGCACATTACGCTCCATGGCGTAGTTCGACACCATCACCACGCCCACGATGGTGACGGCCAGGCCCACGTGGCCGACCACCATGCCCCAGTATGAAGGGGTCAACTTACGCAATCCGGACAGCGCAGAGGACGCATTGCGGACTTTATCAAACAGGTCGCGCACCAACGCCAGTACTACCCACAGGGCCGCCACCATCCCCAGCGCCACGGCGACATTCCACTGGCCGTTGTAAAGAAACGGTATCGATATCGCAATCGCCAGTGCGGCCAAGCCCGCCCCCAGTAGTCGCCGGAACAGCTCCCGACCGGGCATCTGCTTCCAGCGTGAGACCGGCCCCAGCCCCATAAAGGCACACAGCATGACGGTCAGTGGCACGAACAGGCTATTAAAGTAAGGCGCGCCGATACTGACCTTGCCCAGCCCGAGTGCATCCAGGATCAAGGGGTACAGGGTGCCCATCAGGACCGTGATCGTCATGATGACCAGCAAAATATTGTTGATCAGCAACAGAGCATCCCGGGAAAGCCAGCTAAAGCCCGCATTGGCGCTCATTCGCGGCGCCCGTAGCGCAAAGATCAAAAGCGAGACGCCGACCGTTATTCCCAGCAACGCCAGAATGAAGAGCCCCCGAGATGGATCATTGGCAAAGGCATGAACCGAGGTCAGTACCCCTGAGCGCACCAGGAAGGTGCCCAGTAACGAGAGTGAGAACGTGAAAATCGCCAGCAGTGCCGTCCAGCTCTTGAACGTGCCGCGTTTTTCCGTGACCGCCAGTGAATGTATCAGCGCTGTCCCGCTCAGCCAGGGCAGGAGCGATGCATTTTCCACCGGATCCCAGAACCACCAGCCGCCCCAACCCAGCTCATAGTAGGCCCACCAGCTACCCAGAGCGATGCCGAGGGTCAGAAAGGCCCAGGCAATGTTGGTCCACGGCCGAACCCAGCGCGTCCAGGCCGCATCGAGACGCCCTTCGATCAGCGCAGCGATGGCAAAAGCAAAGACCACTGAAAAACCCACATAGCCCATGTAAAGCATCGGCGGATGGATGATCAGGCCAACATCCTGCAACAACGGATTCAGATCGGCACCGTCGGCTGGCATGCCCGGCAACAGGCGATCAAAGGGACTGGACGTAACGACGATGAAAAGCAGGAACCCTGCGCTGACGACACCCAGAACTCCCAGAACCCGTGCCAGCATATCCCGTGGCAACTGGCGGGAAAACAGACTGACGGCAAAGCCCCAGCCACTGAGAATCAGACTCCATAACAGCACCGAGCCTTCATGAGAGCCCCAGACGGCGGTGAACTTGTAGTACCAGGGCAGCATCGAGTTGGAATTACGGGCCACATAATCCACGCTGAAATCATCCAGAAGAAAACTGGCGGTCAGGCTGGCATAAGAAACCAGTAGAAAAACAAATTGCCCCCATGCCATGGGCTCTGCAAATGCCATCCACAACGGGCGCCGGGTGGCGGCTCCCAGCAAGGGCACGGTCGCCTGAAGCAGCGACAGGCAAAGTGCAATCAATAACGCGAAGAGACCAACTTCAGGGATTGTCAGGGTAAGCATTTCGGGGCCGTGTTCGGTTGCGGGTTCGGCGATGACCGAACCTATCGGTGAAGGTTTCTCAGGTATTGCTTCGTCAGCCAGCCACAAGGCCAGCTGACGAATTCTCTATTACTTCCGACCAGGTTGGCGGGTAACGCGCAGATACGGTGTCTGCTCATCCCATCCGTCGGGGAAGCGCTCTTTGGCCTCTTCGTTGGAGAGCGACGGAACGATGATCACATCCTCGCCATTCTTCCAGTCCACCGGCGTGGCCACTTTGTGGTTGTCGGTCAGTTGGAGCGAATCAATGACGCGCAGGATCTCGTCCAGATTGCGCCCGGTGCTGGGCGGATACGTCAGCATCAGGCGGATTTTTTTCGCGGAATCGATAATGAATACCGTTCGAACAGTCACCTTGGGATCGGCTTTTGGATGGATCATTCCGTACTGGTCGGCAACCACCTGATCCTTGTCTGCCAACAGGGGAAAATTGAGCCCCTTGCCCTGGGTTTTCTCGATATCCTTCGCCCAGTCTTTATGGGAGTCGAGCGGGTCGACGGAGACCCCGATCAGCTTCACACCGCGACTGGCGAACTCGTCCTTACGCTTGGCGAAGGCGCCGAGCTCTGTGGTACAGACAGGGGTGTAGTCGGCGGGGTGTGAA